>WALR01000112.1 GCA_015522765.1 Candidatus Woesearchaeota archaeon
ATTCTGCAGCCAGCATTATTAAGAATCCCTTCTCAACAGAGATAAGCAGGGCGATAGCCAATAAGAGGATAGCTGTCGCTGCAGGGTGGAAGCCGGGATGGAGCACTGATTATGATGCTGTGATGACGGCTGATATGCTCGGTGTAAAGAGGGTTGTCAATGCCACGAATATAGACCATGTCTACACAAAGAAGCCTCTGCTGAAGGGGGCGAAGCCCATTAATAAGATGAGTTGGGAGGAGTACATCTCTTTAGTTGGCCAGAGGTGGGTTCCGGGCAAGAACGCCCCATTCGACCCTGTTGCGAGCATAGAGGCAAGGAAGAAGAAGATAACCGTGCTTATACTTGACGGCTCAAACCTTAGGAATCTTGAGAAAGCCATTGGCGGAGGTGCATTTGATGGAACAACAATTTCCTGATGGGCTGACAGCTATCGCTGGACTAGCCAATAAAACAGCTAATATTGCAGAGGCGGTTAATGATTTCATAACTGCACATCCTGAATATTTCCCTGTAATTGAGGGGCTTAAGGCATTACTTCGTTCCCATAATTATAAAGGCAGTGTACCTCCGGCAGCAGAAGTGCCTTCTTTATTATTGGAAGCTCTTGCCGCGCAATATAAGGCGCTGCATCCTGGCTATGATAAAGAGTAGTATAAAAATAAAGCAGGCACGCCCGGAAGTGGGTGAGATGCACACATCCGTGCTGCTCCCTCTGCCTTCTCTATCCCGCTACCCTCAAAGCGCCCCTTCACAAGGTTAGGGTTGCTTCCTTCCGGACCTGGCCCGGTTCCCTCGCAAAGAAACCAATGAGGACAGGATTTCACTGTCAGCAGGGGGACACGAATATGCACATATCATCGCCTCCCGGGCTTCGGCCCCACCATAAAGCCGGTTTGTGGAGGAGGGCACGGCTAACGCCCCGGCCTAGCCTGCTTACTTAAGAAAGAAGCCCCTAATTTTAAATCTTTCTTAAATTAGCATAGTTAAGAGGTGAAATGGGTGAAGACGAGCTTCTTTGCCTCATCCACCTCTTCATTGAGAAATTTGACACCCGGCCGTCCTCCCCCCTTTACCCTGCCTATGACCGAGAAATCAGGATATTCCCTCCTTAATTTGGGAAGGGCGTCCTCCCTCATGGTGAACATAATCTCGTAGTCTTCTCCTCCTGCCAGAACAAGCGCAGCAGGCTTTATATTAATCAGTGAGGATGCCCTCTTAAGCATTCTGCTCTCAGCCTCATTATTTATAAGAATCTCAATCCTGACATTGCTTGCCCTTGCAAGCCTCGGGGCGTCAATGAGTATGCCGTCTGAGAGGTCCATCATGGCGCTTGCATACTTCGCAATGATTATGCCCTCAGCCACCCTCGCGGCTGGATGGAGGTGCTTTCTTATAACTCCCTTCACCCCTCTTCTTATTCCCCTCCTAAGAGAGATTAGCCCTGCAAGGCTCTCCCCGACGCCATTAGTTACGCATACCAAATCGTTTTTATGGGCAGAACTCCTCTTTATGATTCTGCCCTTAGCTTTTCCTACGCCGGCGGTGCTTACAATAATCCTCTCCGCACTTGATATATTTCCCCCTATGACTGATACGCCGTAAATTGATGCCGCCTTTATTGCCCCTCTCGTAATCCTCCTAAAAACTCCTGTGCTGCCTTTGGGCAGGGCTATTGAGACAAGGATGGACATTGGCTTCCCCCCCATCGCCGCAATATCGCTTATGGTAGCGACAGCCGCCTTAAAACCAACCTGATAGGCGGTACTCCACTCCCTCTTAAAGTGGACGCCTTCTACAAAGGTGTCTATGGTGAATAAAAGCTTTCCATCAGAGTCTATTATTGCGGCATCGTCTCCTATGCCCCTAAGATGTTTATTATTCTTGCTCAGGGAGAATAGCCATTCCAACAGTTTATCTTCCTCTCGTGCAGGGGATTTCATTTAATAACCACCACTTTGAGGGGCTCTCCTTTGGAAACTACAAGTTCGTCGCCTGCTTTAACTATCATTTCCTTGCTTATGGAATCAGAAACAGCTATCATTGTATCTTTAAACGGCTTAAGGGCCATCTTGTCATTAAAAAAGCCATGACACAGCTGGGGGTTATGAAGCCTCCCCCTGTAGGGCTCCCTCACTATGAACTGCATCTTGTTTTCGCTCTTTTTCATAATCTTCCCACCTGCCGCCCTCATCCAGCCTGTTGAGCCTGTGGGTGTTGATACTAAGACGCCGCAGCTTATCTGGAATTCTGTCCTGCCGTCCAAGAATATGTTGTATTTGCCGGTCTTATAGGGCTTTATAGGAAGAAACGCAACCTCATTAAGTGCGGGCACCAGCGAGTCCTTTATCCTTCCCCCATGTTTTACCACTGCAGCTATCCTCATGAGTTTCTCTATGTAAAACTCCCCTCTCTTTAATTTGCCTGCTGTTCTCTCTATCTCTGTTACCGGGACCTGTAGGTAGAATCCCTCGCTCTTATCAGGGGCGGCATTAATTCCCAGCAACGGAACTGAAAGCCCGTCATGCATAAGCTGGGCGCATCTGAGAAATGTCCCGTCGCCGCCTATGGATATCAGAAGAGTTGAGTATCTCATATGCTTCTCCCTCAGCTCTATTCGGGGGATTATGGCCGGGTGTATTCCCTGCCTGAAGAACGGCTCAGCTACACTCTTAAGAAATTCCTTATTGAGCTTCCTTGGATGTGTTATTATAACCCTTGAGGTGATGCTCCTTCTTCCTGCACCCTTGTCGCCTGTCAACTGGCTTTTAATCATTCACAGAAAGAGGCAGAGCAGGATTATAAATCTTATGATTTATAGGGGGATGGAGCGTAGCTCATCCTTTGCGCAAGTGTGTATCTTTCAACTTCATCCTGTTTATCAGCTACTTCAGCCACTACTTCTTCATTGGGTGTAAGAGAAAGAAGGTGAAGCATTGCCTTTGCCACTATAAGGTTTCCGAATCCTTCTTCTATCTGGAGTTTATTAAAGTTTTCCTGTGCATGTTTATATCTGGCATTTGCACTCTCCTGCATTCCCTTTATGTATGCCTCGTCGCCGTTAAGATTCTGGGGCTCAGAAACATATTTCCTGAGATACTCCCCAAATCCCTCAATCACCCTTCTCTCCTCTTCAGAGAGAGGGGTCTTATTAAGAATAGATGCCTCTGTAAGAATTAAATCCCTTAAAGAGGGGTGAATTTGATTACTGACATCCTGAATTGCTCGTGGGTAAGGATTTTCCTCAACCGGGATTTCTGTAACCATTCTCTCACACTCTGCTTGGGGTGGTGAATAAACACTCGTTATAAAGATTGTGGCATAAAATGATAAAATATTTATATTGTGACACATTTAGTGTTGATATGACAAATATAAGAAGAGAGGTTGAGAGGATAATTGACACAAACCCTCCCATAAGAAACTGCCTGGGCAGAGGAGTGGTAAACATCCGCGGACTCGCGAAGTTTATAGTAGAGAACTATCCAATAAACGCCTCCATGGACGCAATAATAAGCGCAATAAGAAGATATGAGTACAAGGATAAAGAGGCATCTATTAAGAAGGTCTACTCCCTGATAGGAAAGGCGACGCTTACCTCAAGAAATTCCATAGTGAGCATCACACTTGAAAAAAGCGTGAATGTTGAGCAGTACCTGCCAAAAATCCTCTCTGTTATAAGCATGGTGAAGAATGAGGTGTTCAGGGTTATCCAGGCGAACACAGCCATAAAAGTAGTTATTGACAAAAAGAACCTTGAGAATGTTCTTGGCACACTCCCAGAAAAGAGTGTGAAAAGGGTTGAGGAGGGGCTTGCAGAGATAACAATCCAGCTTGACCCAGAGTCATGGAAGATGCCGGGGGTGGTTGCTGTTATATCCTCAGAGCTGGCCATGAATAATGTGAATATCAGGGAGATAATGAGCTGCATCCCCGAGATAATCATCTTCTTTGATGAGAAGGATTTGCTTAGGGCCTACCAGCTGATTCACACACTTGCCGGCGGAGGGCAGTAAGTACAATGAGAAAGATTAATAAATCTTAACTTATGCACAGGAATAAACGCATTAATATGGGGCGGTAGCTCAGCCTGGTTCTCCGTAAGGAGAGGGCAAGAGAGCGCATGGCTGAAGACCATGATGTCCCGGGTTCAAATCCCGGCTGCCCCATTTAACTCTTCTTTTATAGGTGGGTTAACCATTAGGTTAATCCCGCCTTACGGGTTCATAAGGGTGCTAACCCTTCTTCATATTGTTGCTTTTTCACAGGTGGGTTAGCGACAGCTAATCCCGCCTTTTCCTATTCGGGGTTGATAAGGGGCTGGCCCCTTATGGTTGATACATTTAATACGTCAGGAGCAGCCATCCAGCCTGGATAACATGAAACAGAAGAACAAGAAACAACAATTAAAACATTCTCAGGAGAAGCCGCAAAACCCCCGACAGCAACCAGCCAAAAGCAGGCATAATGGGGGTTATATTCAATTGATTTTCAGGCGCTTTTTTAGAAAACTATTTAAAATTCTGAGTTAGATGATATATTATTATGGATGAAGACGCAAAATTAAAAAAAGTATATGAAGAAG
>WALR01000113.1 GCA_015522765.1 Candidatus Woesearchaeota archaeon
ATATTATATTTAGTGATGGTGTTATAAAATGGTAAAATTCCCGGAAGCAGAGGCGAGATTATTAAGTAATGTCTTCGTCTGCAAAAAGTGTAAGAGCAAGATAAGAACGACTAATCTCAGGGTACTCGCAGGAAAGGTCAGGTGCAGGAAGTGCGGGAGCAGGGCTCTCCGACCAATGCGTAAGAAATAAATTAATGTCAAAGTCTTGAAAGATTTTCTTTCATAAGGCGTCATAAGGTGAAAGATGGCTAGAGGGAGGCACTAATAATGTTGGATTTTCAGAGCATCCTCTTCATTCTGTTTGTTGCATCCATGAGTCTTTTTCTCTATAAGAATAAAAAGAAAATCTCTGTTCAGAAAGTCCTCTGGGTTGCAATATACTTTGTCATGTACCGCTCGAGGTGGGGATTAAAAGCGATGGATTCTCTTGCTAAGAAGTGGAAGAAGCCGCTCAGATTTTTATCGCCCGCTTTTATTATAATAGCATTCCTTGGGATGATTCTTATTACCGTAGAGCTCGTGAAGAACCTTCTTATGATGGTAAGGCAGCCCCAGGCAGTCTCGGGCGTGGGCGTTGTCCTCCCCATACAGGCCAAGGGGGTTTTTTATGTGCCCTTCCTCTACTGGATTATATCAATCTTCATAATTGCAGTCTTTCATGAATTCAGCCAGGGGCTGCTTGCAAGGGCGTGGAATATAAGACTGAAATCCAGCGGATTCGCATTTTTGGGAGTGTTCCTCCCTGTTCTTCCGGCGGCATTTGTAGAGCCGGATGAGAAGCAGCTCTCGAAGAGCAGTGTCAAGTCCCAGCTGGCTGTCTTCTCTGCAGGCCCGCTAATCAACATTATCCTCGGAGTTTTATTCCTGCTGGTGCTCTCCTATGGGATGAGCCCCCTCAGCCAGTCAGTGTTTAACTATGAGGGCATACTAATCACCTCTGTGATTAACAGCAGCGGCATGAACAGAAGCAGCGGAAGTGCGGCAGCTCTTGCGGGGATGAAGCCCGGTGAGGTAATTAAGGAGATAGGCAATCACAATGTGAGTACTCTGGCAGACTTCAGAGAGATAATGAGGGCGTACAATCCCAATGAAAAGGTAAGTGTCAGGACAAATGCCTCCACCTATCTTGTTACACTGGGAGAGAATCCTCAGCAACCATCCAAGCCATATTTTGGAATAACCCTAAAGGAGTCACTGGTCCCTAAGAAGAGTATGTCCCATGGATACGCTAAAGTTATTCCCCAGACATTCAAATGGTTCTCAGGGTTGTTTTACTGGCTGTTCATACTTAATATTGGGATAGGACTCTTTAATCTTGTTCCGGCAGGACCCCTCGATGGGGGAAGGATGCTCCTGACGGTTCTCCAGAAGAAGGGGAAGAAGGGCATTCTCTTATGGAAATATATAAGCTTCCTCTTATTCATGGTCATCCTTATGATAATAGGATGGTCTTTCATAAAATAATCAATAACGAGAAATAATAATGATGGACCCGCCGGGAGATTCACAGGCAGAAAAGTCCTGACCAGTCTTGAACCCGGAGTCTCGGCCTTGCGAAGGCCGCATGATAGCCGTTACACCACGGGCCCACCATGAATATTATTCTAGCTCTCTTTTTATGCTTGAGGTTGTTTCTTCCAGCTCTTTATTGCTCATCTCTCTTCTTCCCCAGCTTATATTCACCTGGTCGCCCTTAAACCTAGGTATTAAATGGATGTGGACATGGTTTACCTCCTGCCCTGCCTCTTTGCCGTTATTCAGGAGGATATTAAAAGCATCCGCTTTAGTCGCCTTCTTCACGGCAGAGGCGACCTTTTTTACGACGGGCATCATCTTGTTGAGGAGCTCCTCATCAAAATCCAGGAGGTTTTCATAGTGCTTCTTAGGCACTATAAGGCAGTGCCCCCTGTTTGCGGGTCTTATGTCGAGGAAAGCAATAAAGTCAGAGTCCTCATATACCTTAAAGCAGGGCAATTCGTTATTAACAATCCTGCAGAATATGCAGTCAGAGCTGTTCATATTTCCACCTCTCTTCCTTCTACATCAAAGAACTTCAGGGTGTCGCTTGCAGTGTCAAGCACTGCTATGCTGTTCTCCTCATCGCCCATATAAAGGGAGCCGGGATTTATCACCCTTGTTTTCCCAATCTTTTCATCCCTTGCCTTGTGGGTGTGTCCGTAAAGAACATAGTCATACTCCTGAGAATTTATCACATCTTTAAGAAGAATCTCATGGTCGCCGTGCAGGGCAAATATCCTCTTTCCGTCAATTGTCGTGTCGAGACTCTTCCCCTCATAGCTCAAGCCCAGCTCCTTTGCCTTGTCCTCTATCCCCTCGATGTCCCCGTCACAATTGCCCTTAACAAGCTTCATGTTGAACCCCTTAAAATAGGTAAGTGTTAGGGGGGAAACAACATCGCCGAGGTGGATGACCAACTCGACATTGTGGGCGGAGAGAATCTTTACGGCTTTGCTTATCGCTTTTGTATTGTCGTGAGTGTCAGCCACAATCCCTATAATCATTCACACCACCATCCAAAATTTATCTTTTCCTTTTCAGGAATCAAAGAGAGTATATTTAAGTCTTTCCCTGAGATTTATCTTTTATGAGGGATATGGACCGACCGGGATTTGAACCCGGAGCCTTCCGCCAGCCAAGCGGACGTTCTACCAGATTGAACCACCGGCCCTTTCGAAGGAAGTAACAAGTGTTTCTTTTAAAATTTTTGGGTAATGTACCCTGCTTTAGGTAATAAAGAATATACTCAGCTATCTCTTTGCGGCGAGGTATACATCCTTGTCATTTACTGTTCTTCTTCCTGAATGAAACGCCAGTGTTGAAGCGTATTTTCCCAGTTTTATTGCATAATCTGTAAGAAACTCCACCATCACATCTGCCGCATCATCACCTATCCTTTTAGAGGAGGTCTCGGCCATTATTCTCGCCACAGGGGCTTTGGGTATTGTTGTTTTATTCCTTGGCATACCTACTTTAAAATAAAAATTATATTTAAATGTTCCTATGATTC
>WALR01000114.1 GCA_015522765.1 Candidatus Woesearchaeota archaeon
CATCATAATCAGTGCTCCATCCCGGCTTCCACCCTGCAGCGACAGCTATCCTCTTATTGGCTATCGCCCTGCTTATCTCTGTTGAGAAGGGGTTCTTAATAATGCTGGCTGCAGAATCATCCCCGAGAAATGTTCTGAAGAGTGTCGCGTTCATTCGCGTGGCTCTTATCCCTATCATGTCAAGGTCGTCATCAGAGGCGTGGTTCTTCCTTGCTATCTGCTGATACTCCCTGGCAATCCATCCTCCCCCTATATAAACGACAAGCGAGCAGCTCTTCTCATTCAGCTTTCTGAATAAGGAGGCAAGATCCTTCATGAATCTTATATTGGTTCCCTCCTTGGTCGAGACTAATGAGCCCCCTACACTGACAACGACTGTCTTCCTTATCTCCTGCTCTGAGGAGGAATCGTTCTTCATGTATGCTGGTAAAGTAGCTTAATATAATAATTTTACTAATCATGACTGCCCTATAAACGGCTTTACCTATTGGCTTAAGCGGCCAGGCTTATAAGGACCACACCAAGGAGTATTAATGCAACGCCGCTCCATTTAAGGGCGCCCATCTTCTCACCCAGAAACTCCACAGAGATGATGCTCACCCAAACATACTGGGTGCTCACCGCAGGGTATATTATTGAGAGTTCGCCATGCTTAAGCGCAATCATGAACGGAATCGTTGAGAGCCCGTAGAGGAAAAGCCCTGTTAGAAGGGGAGGGTTGTTTATCGTCTTCCTAAGCATATTCTTCCCCTTTAACCTGTCAGCGCCCTTCTTAAAAAACAGGGCCCCGAAGCTGCCTATGAATGTCCCTGCTATAGCGACGAGTATTGCCCAGAGCGGAGTCATCTCTTTCTCACCCCGCCCAGCCCTATAAGGCTTATCCCTATGATTATCAGCGTTATTCCCGCTATTTTAAGCGGGCCTATAACATCATGAAAGATGATTGCCGCGAGTATGGTCACCCATATGAAACTCGACGCTATCACAGGATAGACGACGGACAGCTCGCCTAGTCTAAGGGCGATTATCAGGAGGACAGCCGCCAACGCGTAGAGAACCCACCCAGTGATTAAGGAATAATCCGAGAGGATAAAAGGGAGTGTGAGTTCAAATCCTGTAAGCCCCTTCTTTATGAACACCTGGGCGAGGCTGGTTATCAGCGTGGTCAAGAAAACTATGATTATCGCCCATAAAACAGAATTCTTCTTATGCCCCCTCATTTTAAGATTAATCCTTCTCTTCTTTTATTAGCTCCTCTATTATCGCCGCATAGGCAGGCCTTGTTATGAACACTCCGAATGTGACCCCGAATATGGTTGTTATTGCGAATCCCTTGAGGAGCCCCGCCCCTGCAAACCAGAGCGGAAGGATTGCAACAACAGTCGTTGCGTAGGAGCCCATTATTATGAAAAAGGCATTCTTTATCTTCTGCTTTAGCGTCAGCTTCCTCGAGGAGGTCTCTTTTCCAAGCGCCTCGTCGGTTATGACTATCTGGTCATCCACCCCTGTACCGACAGCGATGATTATACCTGCAATAGCCGCCTGGTCAAGATTCCATCCTATCAGGGCGGCAAGCCCCAATAAGAGAACGACCTCTGAGAGGGATATCAATGCGAGCGGTATTGAAATTTTAAGTCTGTGATACCTGAGGAATATTGTGAGGCTGACCGCGAGTATGGCGATTAGCCCGACGAGAGTGGAGTTCTTGACGAAGGACTCGCCGAGTATAGGGGATATAGTGTCTGTCTTAACTATCTTGAGTTTTACAGGGAGGCTTCCTGTTATGAGTATTGTCTGGAGCCTCTTCATATTTTTAAGGGCGTTAGCTATTGCCTCCTGCTGTGTCGTCCCAGTTCCGCTTCCGCTTATGGCAATGTCAGTTACCGGCCTGCCCCTAAGCTCCACACCTATATTAAGCGAGTCAACAAGAACATCGTCGAGGTAGAGGTCTATCTTCTTATCGAGGAATTCTTCCTTGCCCTCCTTTATTATCCCCAGGTTCTTCGTCGCGTTTGCCTGCCTCTGAGCTGCTTTTGGCGAGAGGGTTATCCCAAACCTGAACCTGCAGGCCCATCCATTTGCAGTTTTTCCGCATCCCCCCCTCGGGTCGATGCCTGCTTCTGTAGCGCTTCTTGCAACATAAAGAATGTCTCCTCCCCCCCTGAAGATGGTGGCGTTGCTTATCTTCGCCTCGAACTTCCCCTGTTTGGAAAGAAGGGATTTTACCTCCTCTTCGTTAGCCCCCGCTATCTCCACTACGATGTACTGGTTTCCCTCAAGGTCTTTTGAGGGCGCAACCACAACATCGCTCAGTCCGTAAACATTGAGCCTCTCCTTGAGGTTGCTAATGACAAGGTCAAGGTCCTGGGGGCTTATCCTTTTCTTTGGCTCCATGAGGACACGGGTGCCGCCCTGGAGGTCAAGCCCCTTCTTTATATTGCTCTGGGGCCTGGGATAAACCTTTAAGCCCAGCTCCTCAACGCCTATTACTGTTTCCCTTGTCTTATTAACTATGACTGTCCTGTTGATTGTCTTATTCACCCTGACGGTGCTTCCGTTAATGGTCTCGTTAACCTGAATTGTCTCCTGAACTACTCTCTTCTCTGTCTCGTTCAATACATCAACCCTTATTTTGGGCTTTACCTTAAGGTTATAGACCTTCTTCGTTGTTTTTATTATGAGATGCTGCCCTGCCCTCAGGTCCCTTGTCATATTGTAGTAGTCCGCAAGGTCGAGTATTGACCTCCCGTTTATCTCAAGTATCGCCTCCCTCCTTGTTGGAATGACATTGGGAGAAGGACTCCTCATGCCTGCAATATAGGCAGAGCTGTTAAGGGCAACCGTGCGCACAGCCACACCATGCGCCCATGGCTGGGGGTTTATGGCGATTAAGGCCAGGAGTAATGATACAAGCAGAATGACTACCCTGGTCTTTAAAAAAATCTTCTTAGCCCTTACCATTCTTCACCCTCTCAAGATAAAGCCTCAGTATGGCGGCGTTTTGTATCCAGGTGTTAATCAGGTCTATCACAAGACCTATAAGGAGGATTGTCATTATCTGGACAAGAACCTCTGACTCGGCGAACAGCATGGCTGAGAGCAGCGCCGCAATAGTGGTTGCCGACATTGTGAGCCCTGTCTTCATCGCGCCGAGCATTCTCCCCTCAAGACTTCCAATCCTTCTCTTAATAACCTTGGTGGAGAGAAGTATGTCAGTGTCCACGCTGTAGCCTATAAGCATTAGGAAGGCGGCTATTCCAGAGGTGGTTATCTTCATGCCCGCAAGGTTAACTATTGCGAGTGTGACGAGTATGTCTGATAAGGCAGCGAGTATGACCGCAAAGCTCGGGGCAGGCACCCTGAAGATAAGGAATACGACAATCCCCATAAATATGAACGCAAATATCATTGCCTTAATAGTCTGCTTAAAGAAGCTCTCCCCAAGCGAGGCGCCCATCTCTTCTATTGCGTAGCTCTTTCTTTTTGTCCCGGTAACCTTCTCAACTGCGGAAACAAATTTGTCGCTCTCATTGCCCTGGGCGTCAGACTCGATAAGATAGCCTGCAAAGTTCCCATCTCTCTTAAAAACCCTAACGCTTACCTCTAAGCCGGGAAACATCTTCGAGAGTTTACCCCTGAGAAAATCCGTCCCTATATCATGGGTCATTGGCACTGTAACTACGAGTCCGCCCTTAAGGGAGACGCCCTTGTTGATGAAGTCCCCTGTTAATGCCAGCTGGAGGGATATCTGTATTATCGCGAATAGAAGAAGAGCTATAGGAAGTATTAACAGGATTCTGTAATGGTCAAAATAAAATCTAAGTATGGGGTTCTTTGCCCTGTAGTGCAACTCCTTCTCATCCTTCACAGAAGAAGATAGATGGAATTTGTGCTTCTTGAGCATTAATCTCCTTTTCCTGTCCCTCTTAGCCATGCTCATGTGTGGATAAAGGTTTATTAATAAATCTTTTGAATAATCTCAGGATTTTTTAAACGGGGCTATGTCGTCTATAAGCTCCACATGCCCAAGAAATATCGCCCTGCAGCAGTATCTGTCAAGACCTAAATCGTCGAGGACCTTCTTTCTGTCCTCGCCGTTATCAACTCGCTCCTTGTATTTCTCCCATAGGTGCCCTATGGGTTTGCCGCAGCTCCAACAGCGTATAGGAATCATCATTTTATTACCACCTTGTTAACGATAGGATTTTTGCCTCTTTGCCCTGGGCTTGCTGTGGGTGTTTGGCTTGCATGGCTCGTTTCTCCTGACATCCGCAACAAGAAATGAACGGTCATAGTCCATAAACTTCTTCTCCAGTTTCTCGTCCTCGAAGTACTTCACCAGTCCTTTAGATATCGCAAGCCTGGTCGCCTCTGCCTGGCTGTTTATCCCTCCGCCGCTCACCCTCACGCCGATATTGACATTGTTTATGATTTCACCGGCAATGAGCAATGGCTCCCTTATCTTGAGTCTAACGAGCTTGTTAGGGAGATTGTCAAGCAGAATACCATTAATCCTTATTGTTCCATTACCCTGTCTTAGCGTCGCCTTTGCAACCGCCTGCTTCCTCTTTCCTGATGTGTGAATAATCTGGCCTTTTTTCATTATTTAGCACCCAGCGCTCTGCATATCTTATCTACCTGCCCATAGTCTGTTCTGCGGGAGACATGCTGCACAGCTCCCCTGACCTTAACTGTCTCTCCCTTAATCTCGGGATTTCCGGCATAGCAGCTTATTCTCTTATAAGCTTCTCTTCCCCTGGCCTTTTTGAAGGGGAGCATCCCTCTTATCACCCTTCGGACGAACATGCCAGGTCTCCTCGGTATAAATGGGCCGTTTGCCACGCTGCCCCTCTTCCTCTTATCCTTGAATGTGTTAATAACATTCTCCTTTGTCCCTGTAACCAATGCCTTGCCACAGTTAACTACAGCCACATTGTTGCCCTCAAGTGCAAGCTTAGCCGCCTGCGAGGCGACTCTCCCGAGGATAATCCCTTCAGCGTTTATTATCAGCGTACCCATCGTATTACCTCTAAACTATTATCTTTATGTTTTTCCCCTCAGGATTCTTTCTTGCGAGCTCATTGATGCTCATTATCTCGGCGTTTGAGGCCTTTAACTTGTTAAGGGCGTTGCCCGAAAGCCTGAACGCCGCAATCCTTATCTTATGGGGGAGCTCGCCCATTGAAAGCACCTTCCCAGGGACAAGCACATAGTCATTCTCCTTAGTCAGCCTGGCTATCTTCGAGATGTTGACAGGCTTGAAGTGTCTCGACGGCTTTGACAGCTCTCTGGCTACCTTCATCCAGAAGTCAGATGAAGAGTTTCTCATAATGGACTCCAGAGTATTCCTGAGAGTGCTATTTGTACTCTTCGTCTTCCTCATCCTGAGCATGTTTTTTTCATAGGCCATCTTCATAACCGTTATCACATATTGCCTGATTTGTTAGTGTGATGCGGGGGACGCGATTCGAACGCGCGCACCCACTAAGGGACAAGGCCCTCAACCTTGCGCATTTGACCAGTCTCTGCCACCCCCGCATGTGAGTGGCAATGTTAAATACCCTTAATACCCTCCTTGAATTCCTTGCACATAAGCCCCAACTGAACAAGCGCCTCATTTATCATCTCTTTAAGGGGCAGCATGCCGAAACTCTCAACATAAAACATATATTCATTCTTCAGTGGCTCGAGGGCCAGTGATTTATCGTCTATGTTAATGCACTGCTCGCAGAGTGTGCACTCCATGACCCTCTCCTTGTCCACCTCAAGTTTTCCGTTCTTCATAACAAAGATTTTTTTTGGGCAGCTCTTAACAATCCTATCCGCAATATCTTTTGAGGGCTGTTTTTTCACCGACACCTTCGCCCGGTTATGGTAGTAGGCATGACCGGCAGACCATTTGGCGTGCTGTTTTCCCCTCCCGAGAATGGCAGTTGCAGTCAATTCAAGCTCCTGGCCGTTCATCAACTTTGTTATAGGCATCTCCGGGAATGCAGGTTTACATGCAGGATCAGATGATTTTAAGTCAGAGGCATAGACGGTGCATGGCCCTTTCTTCTTAAGGGTTAGCTTAAGCTGGCACCTTGAACATCCTGCGCCCTTGCATGTGCATTCCTCCGGCAGGCTGTATGATTTCAGGTCTGTTGTTATTGGCAGCAGGCCCAGCCTGTGAGCTATCATCTCATCGTACATCGCTGAGTCGTTCTTCACAAACTCCACTGTTTCAATCGCAAGGACAGGGACATCCTCTATTATCGCCCTTCTGATGCTGTTAATCATGGCAGGGGTTATATCCTTTACGAGGAACCTCGCCTTATTCTCTCCTTTTTCTATGAGTCTTACTTCCATCTTTTCTGCCTCTTGGGAATCACACCCTTCTTCCCCTCTTGCCCCCCTTCTTCCGGCACCCGTCATGGGGCAGGGGCGTCACATCCTCTATGAGCCCGAGTCTTAAACCCGACCTTGAGAGAGCCCTTATAGCTGCCTGCGCTCCAGGTCCGGGATTAGTGGGGCCGTTATGGCCGCCCGGAGCTCTTATCTTGACATTGAGCACATTAATCCCCTTCTCCAATGCTATCTCTGCTGCCTTCTTTGCCGCAATCATCGCCGCAGTTGGCGAACTTTCGAGGCGGTCTGACTTAACGACCTGCCCCCCGCTCGTCCTTGCAATTGTCTCTGTGCTCGTGATGTCTGTTATGTGAATTATAGTGTTGTTGTATGAAGAGTAGATATGGGCAACCCCCACCCTTGAACTGCCCGTGTTCTCCCTCCTGTAACCGTAACCTTCGCTTCTCATCTTCTCCTCTCCCATCTCGCCTTTTTCTCTTTCTTAATCTTCTTCTTCTCTTTTTTTGGCTTCGCTATCTCCTGCCTCATCACATGGTTCTCGTCCCTTAAAGGGGAGGTAGTGGAATATGCTATTTTCTCCTCTTCCTCGTCAGAGACGAGGTGGGAGGGTATCTTTATCACTTTATTATCAACGGATATGTGCCCGTGTGTTATGAATTTTCTGGCCTGAATCATGCTGTTCGCCATCCCCTTCCTGAAAACAACTGTCTGGAGCCTCCTCTCGAGGATATCTTTCACTTCCAGGCTGAGGATGTTGTCCGCGCCCGCCTCCCTATTAATCATCTTAAAACGCTTAGCCTTGTTTATGACATGGCTCCTCTCCGTCTGCATCTGCTTTGTTCTAAGCGTGGAGGTTTTTTTGACCATGTCCTTAAGAGACTTAAGAATAGAATTCATCTTCCATATCTCTTTTTTATTCTTTAAGCCGTACTCCTTCATAATCTTCTTTTCTTCATCTATCCTATCCTTCTCCCAGGGATGGCTGGGGGTGGAATACTTTTTCCTTGGCTTCCTCGGATCTCCCATCTAAACCACTCTTAGCAATAAATAATTTACACTAGCGTCAGCTACTTCCTTCCCTTCGCTTTCTTGACTCCTGTAACCTTGCCCTTGTTTCTCCTGAAATTTGACCTTGTGCGCTGTCCTCTTACAGGCAGCCCATATGCATGCCTGAGCCCCCTGTAGCTCCTCATTTTTATCATCCTCTTTACATCCTGCTCCCTTGTGAACCTCAGGTTTGATGATACGAGGTGAGAGGTCTTTCCTGTTACAGGGTCTTTCCTCCTGTTAACCATCCACTCCGGCACACCCGCCGAGAGGGGGTCGGAGAGGAATCTTTCAAGAGCCTTTATCTCTTCGTTTGTTAATTCCCCGACCTTTTTGTGGGGGTCGAGCCCCTCTGTCAAACAGAGAGCATTAGCCATCATTATGCCCACGCCCTTTATCTTTGTTAGGCCGTACTTTAACCTCATAGTTCCCTTTATGTCAGTATTCATAATTCGTACTATGTGCCTGAACTCCTTGTTTTCTTCGTCCGCCATTTTAGTAGGTAATGCCCTTCACATATTATAAAGCCAAGAGAAATCCCTCAGAATAGCTGAGAGCCCTCTATTAGCTTAAACTCGGGCTGATTTTAGGGGAAACGCCTATTTGTTTAAAAAGGTTTCTATGGCTGTTTTCATACGCCCCTCAGAACACAATCTTTTTTGTGGCTTCCCACACTCCATGTA
>WALR01000115.1 GCA_015522765.1 Candidatus Woesearchaeota archaeon
TAAGACTTTAAGCATAAGGTTTTTCAATAATGTTAAACTTCCTGATGTAAAATATTTAAAACCTCTCAAAGAAGAGAATAAGACTTTTGCATACGGGAGAGGCCCATTTTATCCGGGCATACGATTCAGGAATTCTGAAGACAGAATCAATATGTATTACCCGCTTGTAAAAGATGCATCGGGTGGGTCTGCATCCCCAAGGGGATATGGAGGATTGCCTTCTTTTTCTATAAAAAAGGACGGTAAATTCTATGATTCACCAAGTTGTTATGAATGGTGGTGGCTTCCCCAGCCAATGCACTTCTGGAATGTTAGTCCTGGCTACTATGAATTTTACATCACACAGGGGATGGATGATGCCGAGGTCTCACATGAAGTCCAGATAAATACAGGGTTTAGGATTCCTGCAAAACACCCAAACCCTCCTTTTGTGAAAAGCCTGAATATGCCTCAGAAGTATAAGGCAGGGGATACTATCCCCATATCTCTCTCTTTAGGGGACGAGAGCAGCATAGATTCTGTTCAAATATGGTATAAGGACCACAGCGACAGTGCATGGAGAAAGCTGGTTGTAATGCCTCTGGGTGGCAACAACTACTCCTCAAAGATTAATGTGGGCGATGAAGACTCAATCGATTTAAGATTTAATGCCAGCGATACTGCAGGAAACTATCTTGAATACTTTACCTACCCTGCCGCTCTTAAGGAAACGCCTGTTAACTTTGATATGCATGTAAAAAACACGGTCCCTCTCATCTCCAAGGAATACCCTCTCCACTTTTCCGGAACTCTTACAAACAGGGATACAAAAGAGCCATTGTCCGATGCAGTGCTGCCCGTGAAGCTGAGTGTTAATGGGAGGCATGTTGGCTATCTTTATGATGTGGCCTACAAGAAGGATAGCTATCAGATGGGGGTATTTGATTTTGACTGGGTGTTCGTTCCCACAGACTTTGTAAGCCATGTTGGAGCTAAATTCAGGGTTAACCTTGATTTCTCGCTCGGAACATTTGAGGATGCACATAAAACATTTGACCTTGATGTTGTTGACAGTGCTGTTGGGCTGAGCACAGAGAATAAGGATGTTTATGTAGGGCCAGGGCAGTCAAGGTTTAAGATTAGGGTGAAACATTATGGTATGAGCCCCGGCACATATGACTTGGGGGTTGATAATTCCGCCCTCCCTGAAGGGTGGTCGGCGTGGCTCAGCACATCAAAGATTACCCTAAAGCCGATGGAGACAAGGAATATCACCCTCACAATTAATGTGTCTCCAAGTGAGAGGATAGGAACAAAAGCCACCGTGAATGTCCGTGCAGAATCTACAACTAATAAGAAGATTAAGGATTCAATATCAATCAATACAGAAGTCAATCTTTTCGTGTATAAGTCAACAGTCATAAAATTATGCAAGTATGACAAGCCGTTTGGCATCACCTCTGCGGATTATAACAGGGACGGCTTTCAGGATATTATTATGACAAACAATCACGATGAGGATTTCCCGAACTATAACCATAGTTCAAATACCTACTTCTTGCTGGGCAATGGGCAGGGCAGCTTTACTAAACAGCTGGAGCCAATTAACTCCCGCTATATTTACGGGCTAACATCCGCGGATTACACTGGTGATGGTTATGTAGACTTTACCGCAGGCTATAACCTGTATGAAACTAAGGAGAACGGAAGCTTCGTCTACAGTTCAGGTTTACCTTATATCGGTAATTTTCTTTGGGCCATTGGCAGAGGAGACTTCGATAATGATGGGGATATAGACATTGTTGCCAAGAAAGAGGGAAAGAATGGCGTAAATAGCATAAGCATGCTGATGAACAAGGGATATAAGGGATATGCCTCCTTCACAGAGCACCCCCTAGACAACTCTACCATTCCTGAGGGTGCATACAGGATAACCGCAAACGACTTTGATAATGACGGCCAAATAGACTTTATTGTTGTGGGCAATAAGGGGAAGGTGGAGTTATTCAGAAATGAAGGGGACGGCCTTTCATTCAAGAGGTCGGAGATTTTCAAGGGATACGACAATTACTACGAGGATTTGGTCGGAATAAGCTCAGGGGACTACGACCTTGACGGTGATGTTGATTTTCTTGTAGGCGATAATGCAGGAAAAATTATTATGTTTGAAAATCAAGGTAATGCGTCCTTCAGGAAACATGACATCCTCACCAACCTTAAAGGAGGGGTGGGCGCCATAACCTCCCTTGACTTCGACAATGACGGAGACCTTGACATTGCAATTGGCATTAAGGATGAAGGAGTTCTTCTTTACGAGAACACTGTTAAGCGTGAGCAAAGACCGCAGTCAAAGATAGAGAACAATGGGGATGCACCTTTAAAGGGCTATCTGCAAATGAAAGTGCTTGACAGTAGTTTAAAAACATACTTAACAGTGATTGACAACTTAAAGCTGGGCAGGGAAACAACCATCCCTCCAGGGTCGATACTGAAACTGGATAAGCTCTTTAACCAGCAAAATATTGCGATAAATTCTCCAGGTGTTTATTATGTGTATGCCGCGCTGGTGGCGAAGAATGGGGGAGTTGTTTTGCAGGGAAAATGGCCTTTCTCTGTTGGCAGCAGTGTTAGGTGTCATTCAGATACCTACCTTACCTATTATACAAGAAGCGATGGCAGCTTTGTTTGGGGGATCTCTGCCTGTTGCCCTCGTGTCAAAGAATGTGTTAATTCAATGGGTAGGTGTATCCCAGACAATTCTCATCCCTATTTCAGGTATGTGTGCTTTGATGGCAGGTGGTATAAATGCACAAGCAAAAATACAGGATTAACAAAGGGGGATTATAAGTGTGACGGCTATGCGTGGCGTACAACGAATAATCCGCCCACTCTCCCGTAAGAGCATATCCCTCTGAAATATGCTATTAACCATGTTCCTTCTTTTCAAATTATTGGCGCTCCATTGTTAAAGTGCGATAAGGAAAACGATGGATCGCAATAAGGTTTTATATCTGACAGGTTCTTAAGATTTCTTTCTCCAGGATAATCATGCGGCGTTCTTAAAAGGGAAGGCATATTCTGTTGCCTGCAGGGAATATTGTGATGAGTAATTTTGGAGGTTGTTCTTATATGTTATCCTAAACTCCCCGAAGGGGTCCTTCTCAGGGTTTATTTCGATGGAGAACCTGTCAAGAAGATAGTCTTTCATAACCAGGTCATAACCCCAGGCGAAGTGCTGTCCTTCCATCTTTGAGGCGGGAACTATCCTTGTGTAGTCGCCGTCTCCTTTAAGCGGGCTTCTCCTTACAATTCTTGCTTCCTCGGGGTCGTCAATCACTACCTCGTAAACATGCACCGTTGCGGGCTTGTAGCCTTCTACCTTCCCCTCTATCTTGCAGTAGAGCCCCTTTATGTTTTTCTTGACTATTTCTGCTGCTTCGGGGTCGCGGAACTCCTCTTCAAGCTCCCTTACCAGTGCATCAAGCGAGTCCTCACCCTCTTCGACTGCGCCTCCTACGAGGCTCAGCCTGCCTACATACTCCTTTACAAAGTAGCCCTTTTTTTTCTCCTCGAAGTAGAATTCTTCCTCTTTGCCTGAACCGTCCTTTATTCTTATTAGGGCTACTGCTCCGTCTCTTGACGGCTTTTCCTCTTCAGATTCTACCTTTTCTTCGAGATTTTCCTCAGCAGGATTTTCTTCGTCCCCTGATTCCTCTCCTTCATTTCCTTCTGATTCTTCTGCCATGCTGGTGTTGATACATTCAGGGTTTATAAACTTTTCGTCATTATGCAGTGATTACTCTTCCTTATGCTCTGATTTATACTCATTCTTTGCCTTAACCGCAATGCTATGCGCTATTGCAATCGGCTCTGGAAACTTGTGCTTCTTCATGAGTTTTACAACAGTGTTAAGAGCAGTCCCCGCCCCTATAAGATGGCCCGGCGACACATAAATGGGCTTCGCATGATTCTTGGTGCTGAGTACAAAGCCCCTCAGCTCCTTCCCAACATACACCTTCGACCCGTCCACCCTGCCTATTATAAGCGACTTCGCAACACCTATTGAGGGAATACTAAGAGAAACACCCAGATGGCTTGCCAAACCAATCCTTCTGGGATGAAGGATCCCATGTCCGGCGACAACAAGCAGGTCAGGTTTAATCCTGAGATTCTCATAAGCCTTTATTATGACAGGAAGCTCCCTGTAGGCGAGAAAAGAGGGGATGTAGGGGAAGGATGCCTCCATCTCTTCCACTGATTTATCAACTATCTTAAAAGAGCGGTCAACTACGACGACGGCGCAGAAGAGCATATCGCTATACGCCGAGCAGTTGCATCCCCCTATATGCTCGAACCTCTTCTTTGAGTCAGAGGTGACCACCGCCCTTGCCAGCTTCCTCTGCTCCTCAATCAGCCTGTTAAGGTTTACGCCTTCCATTAACCATCGCCATTATCTCCCTGTGGAA
>WALR01000116.1 GCA_015522765.1 Candidatus Woesearchaeota archaeon
AACCTGGTCTCTAATTTTGCCGCCGAGTTTAGCTACTCCAAATTAAAAAATCTCACTAAAATCAGGGATGTCCACACCATTAAGAACTATGTGAATTACCTGGAAGAGTCCTATCTGATATTTATTCTTGAAAGGTTCTCTCCCAAGTTAAAGGTTCAAACCCTCTCTCCTAAAAAATGTTATGTAGTTGATCAGGGAATAATTAATTTTGTCACATTTAAAGCTTCAAAGTTCGAATCAAGAAGGTTTGAAAACTCAGTGGCAATTGAACTGCAAAGGAGATTCTCTAACAGGCGGGGTAAAATTTATTACTGGAAAAGCCCTGAAGGCTACGAAGTGGATTTTGTTGTGGTCGAAAAAGGAAAGGTTAAACAGCTTGTTCAGTCATGTTACACTCTGGATGATGAAAATACAAAAAAGCGGGAAATCCGGGCGCTGCTCCGTGCAGGCAGAGAGTTAGGATGCACCAACCTGCTTGTTATAACCTGGGACTATGAGGCTGAGGAAAAGGTGAAGGGCAAGAAGATAAAATTCACACCCCTGTGGAAGTGGCTACTGAAAGAGTAGGCAGGCGTTAATCATGTTAAAGAGATTCTTGGCGAGAAAATAATAGGGGCTTTCATAAAAGCCAAAATAAGAAAACATTTTTATACCCTTTATCCCCCCGTTTCTGGGTAGAGGGGTTGGACAGTCATGGTAAAGAAAAGAGTGTTTGTTTCATTATTCCCTATTGGAGTGTCCCTTATGCTTATCCTTATGATAGCTCTTCCTTTATCCTCTTATTCATCCCTTGCCGCCACTATCGAGAGGCATGCGCCGTCCATCATTAATACTCCCGAGTTCAATGCGACCCTTATAATAACCAACCTCATAAAGGGCGAGCCCTTCGCCTTAGAGGAGCGCCTGCCGGCAGGATTCAGGGTTTCCTCCTGGAGCTTAACCCCTGACGCAGGGGATGTTAAGACGAGGGACAAGAACAGCAGCTTCGCCTGGGCATTTACCCCCCCTAAAGAGGAGGTGGTTCTTTCGTACTCTGCTGTTTATTCAGGGAGCATTCCCAATGAGAAAATCACTGGTATGTCCGCACTCGACGCAGTCTATTTTGACAAGAACGGCCCGGGCCGTTCCCTTACGCCTGTGAAGCTGGAGATTGCCTCATCCGCTGATAATGTGAAAAAGGTTGAGGAGGCTAAGCCGATGGTTAAGGCTGAATTAAACAGCTCAAACAGCTCTGCTAGCCCCCAGGCAAATAAGAAAAGCGGGTATAAATCGCCAATCTCCCTTGTTTACCCCAACTTTGCAGTGTTCTTTTACGCACTGCTAGCCGTCATCTCCCTGGCAACCCTCATCCTCATCAAGGTGCATCATCATAACTACAAAAAGAGGTATAAAAACTGAAAATCCTTTTATATTAGTTCATACTTTAAGCGCATGTAAGATGGTCAATAAAAAAGAGGGGTATGGTTACATCAATGTTCTTTCCTGTCTTATGATTCTTCTCGCCGCCTTTCTCTTGCTCAAGCCTGCAGGGGCGGTCCCCGCAAATCCTGCTCCGAGGACTATGCATCAGCCTGACGGCTCCTCTTTTACAGCCTTTGTTAAGGGCGATGAGAACTTCTACACGGTTGAGACCTCTGAGGGCTACACCATAAAGAGGAGTAATGGTGGCTGGTGGGACTATGATATGCCTCCTAAAGCCAGGACTCTTAATCTGAAGAGGAGTGCAAGAAGCGCCCCTCTTGAGCTTCATGTAGGAAGGGTGAACCCTGCATCATTGGGGATTCCCAAACACCTGGGATTGAAATATGCTAATAAGCATGTTCCTGTCAAGGGCCAGCCGCAGCCAGTAAAGCATTCATCCCCGCTTTTATCATCCCGCTCATTCACAAGTCTGTCAACAAGAAGCTACTCCAAGCCCTCACTAACAGCGCCCTCAAGGGTGTCACAATATGGCCAGAAGCTTATCTTAGTCCTCCTGATAAACTTCACTAATGTCTCCCAGTCATCCACCCATGATGTTGGTTTTTATGAGAATCTCCTCTTCAATGCCTCAAATCCGGGGAGTATGTGGTCCTACTACCATGAAAACTCTGGCGGCAGGATAAATCTCACAGGCGATGTATACGGATGGTACCAGAGCAACCACACAATGGAGTACTACGGCGAGGACGGCACGAGCAGCTGCTCATATACCTCTGACACAATAGACTCCAAGAACGGCTGCATATTCGAGCTTGCAAGGGAGGCAGTCCAGAAAGCTGACCCCTATGTTGACTTCTCCCTTTATGATTCTGACTCTGACGGCGAGGTTGATTATCTCATTGTTATCCACGCGGGAGAGGGTCAGGAGTCAAGCCTGAATGATAACACTATCTGGTCCCACCACTGGGATGTCATGCCTGCGGAGAGTGTTGACGGAGTTAATGTGAGCTACTATGCAATGGCGGCTGAGGCAGGTCCTATGGGCGTTATTGCCCATGAGTTCGGTCACTCGCTTGGTCTTCCTGATTTGTACAACACCCTTAACTCAGCAGAGGATGTTGTCGGCTACTGGGGTCTTATGGCAAGAGGGAGCTGGTGCGACAATGGAAATACACCCTGTCACCTCTCTGCCTGGAGCAAGGAGGACCTTGACTGGCTTAACATAAGCTATATTAGCTCTCCTTCAATTGAATCACTGCCAGCTGTTGAGAACACCTCCAGGGCTTTCATAATCAACAACTCTGCCCTTGCCTCCCAGAATGAGTACTTCCTTCTTGAGAACAGGGAGCAGACAGGCTTTGACACATATGCGCCTGAATCAGGGATACTAATCTGGCACATAGATAACGGGATTATCTCTGCCTACCGCTCAGCTAACACCCTTAACGGCTACTCAATAAAGGGGGTTGTCATGGAGAAGCCCGGAGGCAGCAGTTCAACCGCCGCCTACTCTGTTGATGACTCCCAGACAGTATTCAACACCACTACAAGCCCTAACAGCTCGACAAACAACGGCACATTCACGAATGTAAGTGTGGTCGTGATGAGCAGTGAGGGCTACTCCATGAGCATAGCATTCTACGGAGCCGAGAGAGAGCCCTCAATCACAATTATCCACCCCGCTAACAACTCCAATGTAACCACGAATTACACCTCCTTAATAATATCCACTGATGTGCAGTCCATATGCAGATATTCGAATGACTCCTCGCTTAACTTCTCCCAGATGGCCC
>WALR01000117.1 GCA_015522765.1 Candidatus Woesearchaeota archaeon
AATTAAAACAGCAAAAGGGGGTTAAAGAGCAGTAAGATTATCTTGCTCATGCCATTTTTGTTTTTAGGGCGATGCTCATATACATAATATTCCTTGTATCTCTTAGCGAGGAATGAAGATAAATAAATAAAATTTGGGGGTTGAGAGAAAATGAATGAGAAGAAGATGTTGTTAAATTTTAGTTTTGTTTTTGTGTTGCTCCTAGTCTTTGTCGGGGCAAGCGCCGCGCAGGTAGTAATATCTGATGTCGAGCTTAACGAGGACTCATTGAGCCCTACAGCGACAAACTTTGTAAGGGATGTTCAGAGGGGTGACCAGTTCACTGTTAAAGTCCACCTCTACTCAACAGAGCCCCTGAGCGATGTTCAGGTAAGCGGCGAGATACGCGGATATGATCACACAGACCTGATAGATGATATAACAAGCGTGTTCGACATGAAGGCAAATGTCACCTATGTGAAGAAGCTCAGTCTCAGTCTGCCCCAGAGAATGGGCCAGGACAGATACAAACTGAGGATTCATGTGGAGGACAGGGACAGCAACACCTATGAGCAGACATACGAGCTTGAGGTTGACACTGCAAGGCACAGCATAGTTATCCAGGATGTTCTTTTGAACCCATTTGATAATGTTAAGGCTGGGTCAGCACTTCTCTCAACGATAAGACTCAAGAACTACGGAGAGGTCACAGAGGAAGGAATAAAGATGAAGTTCTCTATTCCCGCACTTGGAGTCTCTGCTTCAGACTACATGGACAAGCTTAAGTCAGATGAGTCAGCAAGTTCAGAGGAGCTCTATCTGAGGATTCCCGCCTGCACAAAGGAGGGAGATTACACATGGACAGCAGAGGTATCCTACCATGACGGGGAGAAGACAACCTCTAAATCAGGCAGTGTTCATGTAATAAAAGGGAACTACTGCCCCACCGCAACTGCCAAGGAGGAGAACCCAGAGACAATAACATCTAAAACAGTGATATCAATTGCTACGACAAGCCAGACGATTGACTCCTCAAAGGGCGGTGTTGTCTATCCGGTTACCGTAACAAATGCAGGAACAACATCAAAGACATACATGCTGAGCGTTGATTCAACAGGGTGGGCGGACTTCCAGATAAGCCCAAGCAATGTAATGGTGCTTAACCCTGGCCAGTCAGGAACAGCTTATGTGTATGTAACCCCTCTTAAGAGTACAGTTGAAGGGGAGCACATGTTCTCTGTCACCGTTAAGACAGGGGAGAATGTGCTTAAGCAGATACCCATGAAAGCTGTTGTTGAGGGAACGCCTGCAAAGACGACAACTACCACAACATCAAAGCTGAAGACTTTCCTCGAAGTTGCCTTACTTGTGCTGCTTGTGCTGCTTGTGCTTTTAGGCATAATTGTGGCTTTCTCAAGGCTCAAGAAGGGCGGTAAAGGCGAGGAAGAAGGAGAGGAAGCAAAGACCTATTATTAGGTCTTTATTTTCTTATTTTTTTATTATTTTTATTTGCATCTGCTTAATCCCCACGACAGCCTGATAAAGAGTGTTTTTCAATATTTGGTTTGATAAATGAAAGTGTTGATTATGATTCATAATAAACGCACCAGGATGGGGAAAGACGCAGGTTTATCCTGGATTTTTCTCTTCCTGTCCTTGTTTCTTCTTTTCATTTCAGCAATACCCGCCTCTAGTGCTCTTATAGAGGAGAATCTTACAGTTGGAAATGAGTCCGTGCTCTACCTAGAGATGCAGCACGATTTCTCCATCTCCCTTTCAAGGACGAGCCTGGTTGTATGCAGGCATGCCTCATCATCGTTCTTCTTCACTATCAAGAACCTGGGGGACTCATCTGCAACATACAACTTCGAGCTTTCAGGAACGGCGGCCCCCTACTCCCTCCCAAGCATGAGAAGCGTCTTTCTTCTGCCAGGCGAGGAGAAGAAGGTAAGCGTGTTCGTGAAGGCATCCTCTTCATTTCCTGATTTTGCCACTTTGGGCATAAAAGTAAGCTCTCCCCTCTCCTCGAAGTACTTTGAGGTGAAGATGGAAGCGCGGGACTGCTCATCACTTGTAATCTCGGATTATTCTGATTTTAAGAGCACCTGCCCCTGCTCGCCCTCATCAGCCTACATAAAAATAAGCAATCCCTCCCCCTTCACAGAGAACTACAGGTTATCCTCTGACTTTAAGTATGTCTCGTTCTCGACCAGCTCATTTTTTCTTCTCCCTCACACCTTCAAGCTAATAAGCGTGTTCGTTAAATCACCCTGCTCATCGTATGGCCTTAAAGAGGTGCCTATAAAGATTGAGGCGTTAACCTCCGGCTCAGAAATAGTCCTTAAGCAGAAATACAACATAAAGCGATGCTATGGATACTCTGTATGGACATCCTCCTATAAGGAGGAGAATGGCAACTTATCATCTGATTTAAAGCAAACCACCCATTATCATCTCTGTCTTGACAAGAACTACGCCATCCCCCTCGCGATATTTAACAACGCATCATTTGAGAACAGCTACTCAATAAAATTAGACGGCCCCAGATGGATGAGGCTTTACAAGCCCTCCATAGATGTCCCTCCGGGCGAGATAAAGGTGATTGATATCTTCGCAGGGCCCAAAGAGGGCTATGAGAATGTAATGTATAAGAATTACAATGCGTCAATAAGGGTTAGAAGTTCTCTCGGAGACTACAACAGGAACCTTACCCTCTCACTCTCCCTCTCGAAGTGCTTCGATTTGTCAATGAGCATAACCCCTTATGACACCTCACTGGCTGAGGATGTTGTCTGCTGCATGCCCGAGAAGAGGGTTCTTAAGATACGCAACAAAGGCATTGATGTTAATATATCCCTGAATGCGTCTGTTCCCTGGATTAGGTTGCCTGGCAGGGTAAATGTGCCTGCTAACTCATCTGTTAATATCCCTATGCTTATCAGTCCAAACTGCTCAGTGCTGCCGCGCCGTGGAGTTGTGATTATCTCGGCAAAGGTCAGCGGTTTTAATGTTAAGAAGATATTCCGTTTGCAATACCCCGTCGCGTTAAGAAGGGGTAAGGAGTGCAGTATGCCCTCTGTGAGCGAGGTAGGGCTAATAAAAAACAGGAACATAAGAGTCCACTACTTCAATGAATCACATGGCCTTGTAGTTGTTAATAAAGGAGAGAGAATCTCCACCTATCTAATAACCCCTGAAGGAGAATCATGGATGAGGGTGTATCCTCAAGAGTTAACCCTCCATAAAGGAGAGAAGGGCTACCTCACACTGGTCACGAACCCCACCAACCAGACCGCTTCAGGAGTCTACCCATTAATCCTTCACATGTACGAGCCAAGCATAGACATGACATTTGATATCCCTATAAGTGTCACACTCTCTAAATGGACATTCATGGACACATTAGGATACCTCACCTACTTCTGCTGGAAGGGGCTTATTGCCTTCTCCATTATCATAATACTCATCGTTCTCCTCTTATTCGGGATTTTTTCATTGAAAGGGAGAAAGAAGGGGCGCAGGCGGAACAGCCTTATGAAGAGCTATCTCTCATTACTCATACTGATGTTCCTACTCTTAGCAATTGTGCTTTACTCCCTGCTATCATGCGCCCACTTCAACTGGAATGCAGCCTCCCAGACCATCTCGCATGTCTTCTCGGAATTAAAGGATGCCCTCTGGTCCTCTATCCTGTTCGTCTACCACCAGCTCTCCTACATTCTCAGCAGGACTGCTGCAACTCATGCCGTAGGAAATGTGTCCCTTAACAAGTCCATTAATGTATCGATAAACGCGACATTAAACCAGACAATTAATAAGACCTGGAACAAGACAGCAGGGAAGAACATAACTGTCATCGTGACGGCATGCTCCGACGGCGTAGACAATGACGGCGACGGGCTCATCGATATGCTCGATCCGGGGTGCTCCTCGCCCCTCGACCAGGACGAGCACAACTACACAGAACAGTGCGATGACGGCATGGACAATGACAACGACTCCCTCATAGATGCGCGCGACCCCGGGTGCAGGAGGTATTACTTCACAGGCGCCCTCATGCGCTACTTTGAGCTTTACAATCGTTCAGGCGAAAACATCGTTATGAACGAGAGCTTCAGGTTCAGGGTTCTCTACTCCAATGAGAGCGAACTTGTTAATCTCTCAGGACATGTCTACGACCCTGACAGAGACATTATAAGGATATACCCTGTCGCACCCGCAAACCTAAATGTTTCAGTGGAAGGCCTTGACGCATTTGTAAGTGTGAAGGATACAAGCAGGCTCCCCTCTGTTTATGACATGTACTTCATTGCGGCTGATACAAAAGGGGCGTTCACCAACAGTAAGAACTTCACATTTGTAGCCCTTCCCATAAGGCGTGCAATGGTTAACCAGACCAATGGGACAACGACGAGCCTATCGGAGAATTACTCCTCCCTCCTGAATAACCCGCTTGTAAGAACACTGGTGCTTTCATTCTTCACCCTTCTATTGGTCGCTCTTATACTCTTTGAGCTGTTCTATCCCTCATCAGCTGAAAAGAAGAAGTAATGTATTCTTGGATAATTACCTCTGTTAAAATGCAGATGGGGGCACGGGGATTCGAACCCCGATCTAGCGGTTTCTTCCGGGCATATCATCGGGCAAGCCCTCAGCGCTCCATGACTGGAGCCGCTTGTTCTGGCCAGGTTATACTATGCCCCCGTCTGTTCAGGGGAGGGTTATTCCTCTTATTAATTATTTTCGTTTATACAACATTGCTCTTCTCAAAAAGGTAGGCGCCGGTCACCACTATGACAGCTGCAAATGCAATTAATACAAGCATGTCCGCCCCTGCCGCCATCATCGAGCTATTTGTCATCACCCCCCTAAGCCCGTCTATGCCGTATGTCAGGGGGTCAAGGTAGGAGAAAACCCTTAGCCAGCCGGGCAGGTTGCTTATCGGGAAGAGCGCCCCTGAGAGAAAGAACAGGGGAAAGATGACAAGGTTTATTATCAGGTTAAAACCCTGTATGTCGCTCATCTGGGAGGCAAAGATTAATCCCAGCCCTATGAAGGCAACGGCTATCGCGATTATGAACGCTGATTCATAGATTATAGAGAGCACTCCCCCTAGGTGGAATCCTGTAAAGGCCGCTATTACCATTATCGACGCCGCCTGGATAATCGCTGTTGTGCATCCGCCCGCTATCCTCCCAAGGATTATTGAGGTTCTGTCAACCGGGGCCACCATTATCTCCTTAAGGAAGCCGAACTCCCTGTCCCACAGCACAGAGATTCCTGCTATCATAGAGGTGAATATCACGCTCATTCCGAGTATCCCCGGAAGCAGAAAGTCAAGGTAGCCTGTTCCTCCTGATACGCCGGGGACAGCCATCCCCCTGAACCCCAGGCCGAGGAACAGCAGGAACATTAGGGGCATAGCGAGGCTCCCGACAACCCTCGACTTTGACCTCAGGAACCTCTTGGTCTCCCTCAGCCACAATACATATACAGCCGTTAAATTAATCATCTTCTCATCCTCTTAATAAACTCCCTGTTCCTCTCATAGCCGTCAGCCCCGTCTTCCCTGATGTTCCTTCCCGTGAAATGAAGGAACACATCTTCCAGGCTTGGCGTGTGAATGTCAAGGGAAACCACTCTTACCCCCTCCCTTTCTGCCATGCTTATAATCAGGGGTACCTTATCATTCCCCCCCTCCACTGTTATGAGGAGCTCGTCCTCCCCTGTCTGTGTTCTTGCCAGCCTTAAATCAGTCTTCTTCACCTTTATCCTGTCATTTATCTTATGAATGAGCCCCCTGTAACTCTTCTCGCTTCCCCTTATGTACAGCTGTATTATGTCGCCTCCCAGGCTCTTCTTAAGATTAGCGGGCGTGTCAATGGCGACAATCTTCCCGTTGTCAATGATGGCAACCCTGTCCGCCAGATAATCAGCCTCCTCCATGTAATGGGTGGTGAGAATTACACTCAGCATGCCCTCCTGTTTAAGCGACTTTATATACTCCCATATCCTCCTTCTTGTCTGGGCGTCAAGTCCAAGGGTGGGCTCGTCAAGGAAGAGCACCCTCGGCTTATGCATAAGCCCCCGCGCAATCTCCAAGCGCCTCTTCATCCCCCCTGAATAATTCCCAACGAGCATGTCTGCCTTTCCCTCAAGCTCTATAAGCTTGAGCACCTTCCTTATCCTCTCCTTTATGATGCCCCTCTTCAGCCCGTAAAGCATTGCGTGCAGATGCAAATTCTCCCTTCCAGTCAGCTTGTTGTCAAGGGTGGGGTCCTGGAAGACTATGCCAATCCTTTTTCTTACCTTATAATTGTCTCTTCCTATAACCGCCCCTGCCACCTCCGCGTGTCCACTAGTCGGGTTTATAAGGGTGGCAAGCATATTAATGGTTGTGGTCTTCCCTGCCCCGTTTGGGCCGAGCAGTCCGAATACCTCTCCCTCCTCAACATAAAACGAAATCCTGTTAACTGCGGTCACCCTTCCAAACCTCTTTGTAAGCCCGCTCACATTTATTGCTCTCATTTACTCCTTAACCTCTATGGTGTCCCCTGTTTTTATTCCCGCCGCCTTTATAGCGCCCCTCCTTGCTTCGACGAGGTATCTTGCTCTTCTCCTTGGGTTGTAAAATGTGAAAGGCTTTAAGCTTTCCTTTAACTCAACAACCCTCCACTTTGAGTCGAGATAAATCAAGTCCAGCGGGAAGAAGACAAACAGCATATGAATTGGAATGAGCACCTCTTTTTTGAAGACAAAAACGAGGCATCTTGGCTTCCTGAACATAAGTCCGAGAGCCTTTGAGGTGCTGCTTACAGCAAACTCCTCCTCAGTGCATACTACCCTTCCATTGCGTTTATTGATAATCATGGTTATCAGCTGCTCGCCCTTCCCGCTGTTTTCCTTGAGCCGTTTCTTGACTTTATTCTCTTCCTAAGAACCATGACCTCCTCCTTAAGCTCCTTGTCCTTCTCGTTGAGCGCCTCTACGAGGTCGCTAAGCTTCTCCAGCCACTCATCCTTCCTCTTCATCTCCTCCATTATATTATCAATGAATGAGGTCTTTTCTTTAAATGACTCCTCCATTTTTGCAATTGCACTCTTCACCCCTGATATGTCCTCTTCTAGATTCTCAATCCTCTTTATGAGTTCGCCCTGAACAGGCCTGTTTTTCATCTCTGACTTTAACGAGGTGACATAACCCTCGACCACCTCGACGCCCTCGAACGCCTCTTTTATCCTGCCGTCGAGCTCCATCACAGACTCCTTGTCCGCTTTCTCATTTGCAATCTCCCTAAGCTCCCTGATGCTCTCCTTCACTGATGCAACTTCCTCCGGGTTATTGCTTTTCTCTAAGAGCTCCCTTAACTCAGCCAATTCCTCCCTCTCCTTCTCCTCATGCTTTCCAAAGTCCTTTTTTGATACAAGGCTGTTCTTTAACGAATTGATGTCAGCAAGTGCTTTCTCCGCTTTCTCTTCTGTTTTCTCTATCTCCTCCTGGCTGTCGAGCTGGTCCTTAACCTTCTTTATCCTCTTGGCAAGCCTGCTGTTTTTCCTGCTGATTACTCTCCTTAGCTCTTCCAATTCCCCTGCATTCTCCTCTAAGATTTCCTCCTGCCTCCTCTTATTGTTGGCTGTATCCTCCTTAAGTGATTCAATCATTTCACTCATTCTTGTTATGTCCTCTTTTACCCTCCTGAAAGAGAGGGTAATCCTCCTGTTGAGACCCTCATAGCCAGATTTGCTTAGATGCTCCCTTCTGTTTTCTTCCATAATACCGTCTTCTTTTGCCTCATTCATCATATCACTCCTCCGTTTGAACCTTTGATACTTCGCATAAGACAATCAGAACCGTCGTCCATCCCCTTTTAACCAGCTCCTCCTGCTAAAAAGTGGATTTCCACCTATTAATAAGCTTTTCCTGTTGGGCGTCCAAAATTTCAGAAATAATGTGTTAAGATTAGAACAGCAGGGAGACAATCTTAAACTTATTAAACCTGTGATTATAACCGAAAGATTTTTAAACAAGTATGTGATTATAATCACATGCTAATAAAAAGATTAAAGGAGGTTATACTCTCCCAGAGAAGAGAAATCGAAAGAAAGTTTGAGAAGGAGAAAATAATACCCAGGGAAGGATTAAATGAAACATCCAAATTTTTGAAACATCCCAACCTGCTGGTCATTTTAGGA
>WALR01000118.1 GCA_015522765.1 Candidatus Woesearchaeota archaeon
AGGGAATCTTCAGGGGATGTCATAATAATACAGGACGCTGACCTTGAATACAATCCGGAGGACATTCCAAAGGTGGTTGAGCCGATTCTAAGAGGTGACGCAGATGTCGTCTACGGCTCAAGGTTCCTCAGAAGGCATAAGCCGGGCTACACATTGTTCTACATTGGGAACCTCATATTATCATTCATGACCGGATTGCTCTACGGTGCCAGCGTGAGCGACATGGAGACCTGCTACAAGGCGTTCAGCAGGCAGGTAGCTGATAACATTAAGCTTAAAGCCAACAGGTTTGACTTCGAGCCTGAGATAACCGCCAAGATTCTGAAGCAAGGATTCGCAATAGAGGAGGTGCCAATAAAATATGCAGGGAGGAGTTTCAACGAGGGGAAGAAGATAACAGTATGGGACGGAATTATCGCATTATGGTCAATTATCAGGTACAGGTTCATGAAATAACAAAGGGTTAATTTTAAATATTCGCGTCTCATTTTCATAATAAAATGGTTTTGATAGCTGCATTGTACTTCCTCGTCGTCGCATTCCTCCTTGGATATTCTCTTACCTCCTGGAAATCCGCGTTTAAGGACGGCTCAGAAGCAGTAATCATGGGCGTCGGCATAGGGCTCTCCTCAATCCCGCTTCTTGGTGTCATCCTCAATGTTGTTGGCATGCCTATCCATTGGGCGTTAATCCTGCTGTTATCGCTTCTGCTTCCAATTTATAGGCTTGCGCGGGGCAGAGTCAGGCTCAGCATTGGGAAGTTTAAGCTGGATAAGTATCTCATAATCCTTCTTGTGATATTCGCGGCCCTCTTCGTGATGATGGAGAAGGGCTCCTTCCGCTACCCCTGGTTTGAGGATACCGACCCCTACAGCCATGCAGCATCAGCATCCTTCATCTCGATGACTCACTCATTTTCCAAGCCGGCTGACATGTTCGTCACCCACTACTCAGAGCCCTACCCCCAGGGCATGCCCATCTTAATGGGGGTCCTCCACCAGCTTGAGCCCTCTGTTAATAAGACATTAAAGTTCTTCAACGCATTTATCATTTCATTGAGCATACTCTTCTTTTATTACCTCTCAAGAAGGCTTACTCACAGCAGGAACCTCTCCCTGCTGGGCGCCTTCTTCCTCGCCTCAATCCCCTCTTTCCAGAGCCATTTCATCTTCGCCCAGAACTACGCATTAACAATGTTCTTTCCCGCCCTCTACTCTCTTCTCAGGATAAGGGATGATAAGAGATGGGCGATTCCTGCAGTCATCTCTGTTAGCAGCGTCTTGCTCACCCAGCAGCTCTCCTCAGTTGTTCTTGCATTTTTCATAGGAGGCATCTTGTTATTCATGCTGATAGAGGCGTTTAGAAAGAAGAGTTTCAACGAGTTTTTAATCGTCGCTGGCGCAAGCATTATCGCAGCCATCCTCGTGTTTGCAATCTTCTATGTCCCGGTTATACACCGCTTCGGGATGAAGGCGCTGTCCTCGCAGTACACCCTTGGCCAGGACCCCCTTCATAAGAGCTTCTTCAACTTCGCCGATTCATCTTCTGTAAGGTTCCTCACGCTGACAGACTTTGTGCATCCGTGTATGGGCTCAAAGCTCCTCGGCGGGTGCCCGGCTGGCTACCCTAACAAGACCGACAACCCTACGGGCTTCGGATGGGTCCTGTTTCTCCTCTTTGTTGTCGGATTGTTCTATGCGCTCAGCCGGCTGAAGGATATTTTTATTCATCCAGAGAAGAACACGGCCTTAGCTGTCTCACTAGTATGGTTCTTTCTTACCTTTATAGGTGTAATCGGCGACAGGCTCCCCTTCAAGATACTGCCTAACAGGTGGTGGGCGTTCATGTCAATCCCCGTTGTCATTCTGGCAGCGTATGGCTTGGTGTACCTTGTAAAGCTCTTCAGGCAGTTTAAGGTTAGCCCCTCAATTGTCATAACCGTAGTCCTGCTGGGAGTCCTGCTTACTTCCTTTAAGCCGAAGTACATTGTCAATAACTCTTTATGGATGCCTCATGTATATGACGGGCAGACAGAGATAATGAGCTTCCTTAAGGGTGGGAAGCTTGACGGCTACCTCTGGCTTTTAACGCTTCCCAAGAACACCCCTGTATTTGACTTCTGCATGGGCGACGACATTATCTTTGCCTCTGACGGCGTCTCCTTCCCCTGGGATCCGGAGGTGCCCCTCCACCGCTACAGGGTTAGCAGGGAGAAAGAGCTGTGGGACAACAGGGTTTATGCTAATATGAGCAACACTTCAAGGTCTGATATGATGAGCGAGGAACCGGGCAGGTTCTCCTCCTGGCTCAAGGGCAAGGGCTTTAAGTACATAACGATAAACGCAAGATGCGCCAGGTATTTTGGAGGGAACAAGACTGTCGAGAGGATAAGGATGCTTTCCTCTTCCGGTTTCTTCAGGGTTGCCCATCAGGCTCAGGGCTTCGTGGCTATGCGTGTTGTGTGAGAGTTATTTTAGTTTTAGCTTATTCATATTAATCTTCCCCTTCATCTCGTATATGAACAGCCTTATTATCTCGAATTCCTTCTTCCCGAATCCCTTTATAAGGAAGAGGACAGCCAGATATATTGCTATGCTGACAGGGACGATTATTCCTATATGATACGGGAGGATGCGCATTGTTGCAACCCCCATGACTATCGATGCTATGACCGGCTTTACGCTCATCTTTAAGAGGTTTATCCCGTAGCCCGCCTTATAAGAGTAATATGAGAGGAGTATTGTGACGAGTAAGAATGTTATCACCGTCGCGATGCCTGCCCCGACATAGCTGTACTTCGGTATTAGCAGGAAGTTCAGTATGATATTGAGAAGGGCTGCAATTCCTGTCGCAATAGTAAACTTCGCCTGCTTGTCAATGCTGTTTAGAAGGTAGCCCATGACACTGTTCACGAAGAAGAGCGCCTCTGACCAGATTAATATTTTTAAGGCGAGCCC
>WALR01000119.1 GCA_015522765.1 Candidatus Woesearchaeota archaeon
GATGAAATAGTTTGTCAGGGCCATCAGGACAAATATAAGGATGAATATAGGTATTATCTTTAATAGGAGGTGATAAAAGAAGTTTAGGGCGGGGAAAAACAGGGCTTTATCGAATATGAATAGCAGGAGATAAACAAGCGCCATGACTGTTAAGAAGTACCATGATGCTGAAACCTGCTTTAGCTTGTTTTTTATTCCCATTTAAATCACTCTTATAAGTATAACTGTTACTATCGCCGTGATGATTGAGAGTATGAATGATGTTGCGTTTCTGAGCAGGGCGAATCTTTTTCCGAGTATTGCAGATTCGGCAGGCAGCTGAACGATTCCTACCGTAACCCAGGCGATAAGGAAGGCTGTTACAGATATCAGGCTTGTCCCCTGCCTGAGTAGTTCCCCTCCTAATATGTAGCTTGTTACAGGGTTGCCTGCGGAGATGCTCCCGACAGTGCTTCCTATCAGCGGGTCAGAAAACACATTTCCACTGAATATTTTTGTATAAAGGGATTTCGGTACAAGTACGAAGAGCAGGCTTATCAGCATTATTGTTCCAATTATCATTGGAAGAGCGTTCCACAGCCCCCTGGCTGATTTAACTATTGCCTTCTTCATTCTTAGCCTCTTGTCATGAATGTGCCGCACTTCGGGCATCTCTTGCTCCTGCAGGGTTCTCCTCTTGCCTGTTCTTCTTCATACCCGCACTTCGGGCATCTGCATATCCCCCCTGGTCCTGCTGCGAAGCCTCCCATTCTTCCCCTTCCGCCTCTTCTTCCCGGTCCTGCTCCTCTTGGTGATGCCATTTTAAAATTACCCCCTTCAATCTTAATTGCCTGTCCGTTGATTATTGCGTCTGCCAACTTCTTCCTTGCCCTTCCCAGCAGCCTTGAAAGAGTGGGCTGGCTTATCTTCATCTTCTCTCCTGCCCTGCTCTGTTCAATGCCCTCTGAGTCAACGAGTCTTATTGCTTCAAGCTCGTCAAAGCTAAGCACTGTTTCCTTAAGCTCAGCCATTGCTATCCCTGCCGGCTTGAAATAGGTGACATCCGGCCGGAAAAATATTCTTCTCACCCTCTCCGGTCTTGCCATTGTTTACTCCTTTACCTTCAATTTGTCTTCTATCTGTGTTATTCTCTGCTTGAGGAGTTCCAGCTCTTCTTCCAGCCGGCGCCTGTCCTCGTCGTCTGTTGCCCATGCAAAGCCTCTTCCATAGCCTCTTCTGAATCCCTGGTTGATAAATCTCGGTGTGTTTCCTCTGCAATAGCCCATTCCTCTTCCGGTCATCCTTCCCTCTCCAAAGGGTCCTGTTCCGTCTCCTCCTGGCATTTTAATCCCTCCATTGTTATTTGATTATGCATAGGTATTCATTATACTATTTAAACTTTTCGTTTTGCATATATATGCATAAAAGAACAATGAGTTAAACACCTAAAATATCTCCAATAGCTAAGCATAACAAAAGAAGTCCAGGAATTAACCAGGGAGTATCTTCACCATCTTCACCTTGAAGTAAAGAGTTGTGTTCTGGAAGGGGTGGCCCTTTACATTTCCATAACCCATCTCTGGAGGAACAACAATCTCTTTTGTTTCCCCTTCCTTCATTCCTCTGACGCCCTCTGAGAATCCCCTTATCATCTGCCTGCTTCCCACTGTAAAGGTGAGGGGCTTCTGGCTCAGTTTAGCCGTGAGCGGCGTGTCCTTCGTAACATTCTTTAGCCTCCAGTTGACAATACTTGAGTCAAACACTGTCCCGTTCTTTAAGTAGCCAATATAATACACATCGACCTTCATATTATCCAGAGCAACATTCTCGTAATTAGCCGATATGTACGGCTTGTCCCCTGTCCAGTTCACCTTGTAAACATAAATGTCATTCCCGAACATGCTCCTCTGATGGGTGAAAGGCCTGAAATACCTTAATCCGTGCCCGGCATAGTAGAACTGCCTCGTGAACATGCTCCCTGCAAGCTTCGGGTCAGAGAGGACAACCGCGTATCTCCCCCTCGTCTTAAAGAGGATGACAGAGAAAGGAGCAGTATTCCCCTTAAAGTCCTTTACGAAGAAGCCTGACTTATTGGCGTACGCGATGCTCCTCGGCTCAAGCTCGCCCTGGGGGGTCGCCATCTTCACGCCCATATCATTGAGGCTTATTTTTATTCCCCCGCAGTTTAGCTCAGTCCCCTTCTCTGAACATACATTTATCCCCGACTTGTAGCTGGGCCAGCTGGCAATCCACTGGTTCGGATCCTGTGACTGAATATCATAGTAATAGCTGTCCGCATCCGCGTCGCTCAGCCCAAAGTCCTCTTTAAGTATCCTTATTCCCTCATCCTTTGGCTTGTGCAGAACCCTGTTGTACATCTCCGCCCTTGTGAAGTTCCAGTTACCGAAGTGGGCCCATACACCTGATTTTCCTATCATGTCCTCGCTTGCTATGAAGAAGTCCTCCGGGGGGTTGCAGTGGGTGTACCTCATCACTCCCTTAATGTTCTTCACTCCCCTCTCTTTAAGGTAGGCCTCTGCATCCTTACTGTTCATTCCCACAATCGTGCTGATTATGTTTATTGCCCTGAGTTCATTGCCCTTCCCTAACTCCTCTTTTAGGGTTTTTTCTGCACTGTTGGCGCCGCAGTCAAGCATCCTTAATATGCCCACTGCCTCTGTCTCGTTTGATGTTAAGAGAACCTTCCCTATCCAATGGGCCTGGGGCGTGTCCTGGGAGGTGCCGTCAAATGTCACTGCGCGGTCTGCTATTGCCTTAAACCAGTGGCCGAAGTCCCACCATGAATTTATTATTGCATTCTCCTTCGAGTCGTTATTTATCATTCTAAGGGTGTTCCACCACCCGTCGTTCATGCTGGGAATCTCATGGAGAGCCGCATTGTATCCCCCCTTAACAGGCTGTATGAGAAAGATTAACACTATCACGACAACAGTGATTTTAGATAGCAGAGCCCCCATATTGAACTCTTCATCGAGCCATCTTCCAAGTTTATAGTAGAGGATCCCTGCGAAGAGCCCGAAGCCGATGGCGTATGCAGGTGAGAGCAGTATGAGAAACCTCACCCCCTTTGTCGAGGCGTAGACTGTTGAGAGAAACCATATTGTGAGTATGGTGAAGTACTTGATGTCAATCCTTCCGTTTCTCTTCATTACTAGGGTAAGAGCCACTCCTAAAAAGGCAAGCAGGAACATTATGTTTCCGTCCATTGCGGATATCACCCTGCTTAAAGGAAGGGAATTCTGCTCTGCAACAGTTGTGTAAACATTAGGCCATATAGTTGTTACCCCTACTCTCTTAAGGAAAATAAAGTTGAGAGGGCCCTTTATCGGAGAGTAAAAGTTCGGGCTGCTTCCCATGATTAATGCCACGAAAAGTACGGAGAGGATGTAATAGGCGAGGACAACGAACACGAGCATCTTTATCTCCCTGTTCTTTATTATCCCTGCTATCGGCTTCTTCTTCATTATCATCCTCAATATTTCATATCCGAAGTAAAGCGCAGATGCTCCAAGCAGGAAATCGAGTATGTACCACCACCCGCTCCATGCAAAGGCGAAGAGCCCTGTTGTGAATGCCGCAAGCGAAACAAGTATCGCCTTGTTCTTGAACTTTCTTGTCTCCAGCGCCTCTATGAACAGCCAGGTAACCATAAGGGGCAGGAGTATGTTGTAGGCGTCTGTGTCTGCAAACCCGCCTGCCGTCCTTCCTATTAGTGAAGCATTGACAGAGAGCAGAAGTGCTGCTATGAACCCTCCGAAGTCGCCGCCCACCTTCCTCGCTATGAAGAATGTCGGTATAACCGCAAAAGCCATGAGCAGGACTGGCAGGTAAAAAACAGTTCCAAACAGGGTGCTGCCCGGCTTGAATATCCTCACTATCCTGTAAAACCACGCCTCTACATAGGCATGAAGCATATCAGGCGGAACAAACCTGCCAAGAGGAGCCATCATATGGGTGTTGAAGGGTCTGCCGTCAACGAGTATGTCCCCCGGATGTCCATGGTCGAGTATGTTCCTTGAGTGCCTCCACCAGAAGTAGGGGTCTATCGCAAGCAGATAGGTATTCCCCTTGTCATTCTTAAGCCCCTTCTTGAACTGCCGCGAGGTATATTTTATCTGCCTGTTTATGAGGTCCTTCTGCGAACTGAGTAATTTCTGAAGGTTCGCATTAACAAGCCGCTTCTTGTTGGCATCTGGCAGGTTAGGGAACTGGGTGTTTATCTTAGAGGTTATCTGGTTCTGATAGTAGTTATACACTGAACTCTTCGCCCACTGGTCTGTAATCGGAAGATAGGCAGGCTGCATTCTTAAGTAGACAGAAACAATCATTGCGAGCAGTATGAGAATAATCACCCTGTTCCTTGAGGCGGCATTAAGAAAAACCTTTGTCTCCTTTTTTATGCTCTCAACATTTATTGATATCTCCTCTTCCTCACTCTCCTCTTCATTCTTAGCGCTCTCCTTTTTCTTCTCCTGACTCTTTTCCTCCTTCTTGCCCTCTTCCTCTGAGGAGAATATCCCTGAGAAGAACTTTTTTACCTTTGAGAAGTCTATCTCTATCTCTTCCTCCTCATTGTCGCTGTCTTCAGTCTTATTGGCGTCATTGGCGTCATCCGAGGACTCCTTCTTCCCTGCTCCCTTTCCTTTATGCGCCATCCTCACTTGGTGATTCCCGATTATTTATAAAATTTTGCTATTAGTATTCTCATAATAATATGTTGATACCCCTCATCCCCTCCCCTAAATCACTCAATCTTAGCTTTGTGATGAATCTTGCGAGAGAGGGCTTTGCTAGCAGGAGTGAAAACATCATTTTCAGGGGGAATTCTCTGCTGCTGGCTGAGATAATCCTTTTTACCCTTTCATCCTGGAGTATGTCTGCTAATCTCTGATAGTCCCTGCTCTTGAACCTGTTCATCACCCTTCTTATTATTAGGTGAGCGGTGAGGCTTCTCCCAATGTCAGCCCTCCACTCTTTCTCATAGCTTTCTCCCTCCTTCACTGCTTTTGCGAGGCTCATTGCCGCCTTCATCCCCGGTATTATCCCTCCGCCCGTCGATGCCTTCACCTGCGAGGCTGCATCTCCGACGATAAATGTTCTCATGTCCCCCTTCCTTCCTTCTGTCCTCGCCTTAGTATTAAACAGGGGTATTAGTCCTCCCTGCCTTCCAATTATTCTGTCTTTCTTTACCCCTGCTATTCTTAACAGCGTGTTGAGCTTCTCATAGCTCCTGCTCATTGACGCAACGCCTATCCTGGCTGTTCTGCCGTCTTCAGGGACTACCCAGCCGAAGAAGTCGTTGAATGTTCTTCCGAGGTAGACAGAGTAGGCATCCTCCGGGTGTTCATGCCTCGCCCTGACCTGGCTTCCTATATAATATTTTTCAGCCCCCTTAAGCCCAGTACTTCTTGCCACCCTGCTGTTGGGCCCGTCGCTTCCTATGAGGATTCTGCTTCTTACAGTTATATCCCTAGAATTCCTGATATCTCTTATTGTTGCTTCTCCTGCCTGATTCATCTCTTTGAAGCGGTGCTTTGCATGGAGCTCTGCCCCCCTGTCCTGCGCCATTCCTGCAATGTAGCTGTCAAACCTCTCTCTGTCAACTATTAGCTCTTCATCCTTAAGTTTTATCTCTGCAACCTGCTCAAACCCTTCTCTGCCTTCAATGTTAACTATTATTCTTTTTATCCTGTTGTTTATGAAGTCCTCCCCTGACTTTATCCTTATGAGCTCTTTTATGTGGGCTGTAAGTATCCCTGTGCACTGGACAGGTTTTCCCACTTTAGCGTGTTCCTCGTATATCTCTGTGCCGTAGCCCTGCTTTGCAAGGAGATATGCTGTGAAGCTTCCAACCGGTCCTGCCCCTATAATCAAGGCGTCTTCCATGGTTTTTATCATCCTTTAAGTGTTATATTAAATTATTGGTTCATCCTGCAGATATTTAACTATCCCAGAATGGTTACATAAAAGAAAGTTTTATATATGGGTTGTGCTATTCAGGTGGGATACATAACTATCCTTGAGTAGTTAACATTCAATACGGTTCGCATTTCACGGGGGTGTTTGTAAGTGGATGGTAAAACTAAAGCTGGTCTATTAATAATAGGAGGCACTACTCTTGCTTCTCTTCTTGGTCTTTCTTCAGAGGCTAATGCTCAAGTTCCTGCCGCAGTGCCAGACACAACAAAGAAGGTTACTCTTGAGGAACTTGCAAACAAAACCCTGCCTGGTTACGGAGTATCAGTGATGAAGCTCACTGCAGAGTATGACACTCCGAGGGGTACAATAAATCAGCCTCTCGGCGAGCATTTTGACTTTGGACCGCTGCCCGTATTTACGGACGGAAGGCTTAAACTCAGGGGAGAGGGAAAGGGAAAGGTATTCTTTGCACTAAAATCAGACAGCTCATCAGGCTATGCGCGTTCATCTCATAAAGGAATAAAATACACCCTTCTAAAAGACGGAGTCTTAAAAC
>WALR01000120.1 GCA_015522765.1 Candidatus Woesearchaeota archaeon
CCATAAAATTAACAGAGAAAACCCTGCTCTTTCTGGCGAGTTCAAGCACAAAGGAGTTGTTCCTTACAGCAGCTAGGTAGAGGGCTGGCTCAATAGACACCATTGTATGAAAAAAGGTCGATGTCACCCCATCTTTCACGGCCGTTCTCCCCATTATCTCCGCCTCTGCCCTTGAACAGACAAGCACTGCATGCATCCCTTCTTTCAGCTCCTCTTCATGCATAAGAACACCTCGTCTATTCCTGTATTTATATCTTTTATTATGCTGAAGCTGTCATTTAACAGCTTTATTATTCTGTCATACTCAGAAGACTTTTTTAGTATTGATAAAACCGCTATGCCCCTTGTCACCCTGTTAATCTCCGCCATTGCCCTCTCCTTATCGCTGAAGTTGTGGAATGCGCTTATTGAAACAACTACATCAAAGCTTCTGTCCTTAAAGGGAAGGTTCTCTGCCCTGCCTACTATCTCCCTGCCATTCCTACGACCAGCATGGAGCAGCATGCTTAGACTAATCTCAAGAGAAAAAATATCTGCAGAGAGAATCTTTCCTGCCGCCTCTGAGAATATAAGGGTGCCCGCCCCCACATCAAGGATTCTTCTTGGCTTGTAATCTTCCAGGAGTTCTGCCGCAATCAGGGATTTCTCCCACTGCTCTCTCCCATGCAGCCTGTCATAAGACCTGCTCAGAGAGGAGTAGCTAATCATCTTTGCCTAGTAGCCTCTCAGCTTGAGCACTTCCTCCATTCTCTGAAGAGCATACACATATGCACCTGTGCGCATATTGACCTTGAAGAGAAGGGCCTTTGAGTAAACCTCCTCGAAGGCATTTGCCATTTTAACCTTCATCTTTTCCCTTACCTCCTCCTCTGTCCATGCATAGCCAGTCCTGTTCTGCACCCATTCAAAATAGCTTACAAGGACGCCGCCTGAATTGCTTAGAATGTCAGGTATGACAGTTACGCCGCGCTCAAATAGCAGCTTATCGGCTTCAGGGGTCGTGGGCCCGTTCGCAATCTCTAAGACGACCCTTGCCTTAACCTTGTCAACATTTTCCTTGGTTATAGAGTTCTCAAGTGCCGCAGGCACAAAGATATCGCAGTCAACCCCTACTATCTCCTCTTTATCAATGTTCCTACCTCCGCTGAACCCTGATACAGCGCCTGTCTTCTCCTTATGCTTCAGCAGCTCATCTATGTCGAGCCCTTTCTCATTCATTACACCGCCCTTGGAGTCGGAGATGGCGACAATCTTGAATCCTTCAGACGAGAGGATGCTTGCGAGGGTGGCTCCTGCATTGCCGCATCCCTGGATTGCGACCCTTTTCTTTCCCAAGTCTATCCTGTCCTCTGCCTCTTTAATAATATAGGCGCCGCCTCTTGCAGTTGCGACATCTCTCCCTTTGCTCCCTCCAAGCTCAATGGGCTTCCCTGTTATCACGCCGAATACATTAAACCCCTTTATCTTGCTGAACTCATCCATCATCCAGGCCATTATCTGGGGTGTCGTGTAAACATCAGGTGCGGGGATATCCCTTTCTGCCCCCAGGTCCCTCTCCAGGGCTTGAACATACCCCCTGCTTAATCTTTCAAGTTCGCCTATGCTGAACTCCTTGGGGTTGCATATGACCCCTCCTTTGGCTCCGCCATAGGGGATGTCAATAACAGTGTTTTTCCATGTCATCCAGAATGCGAGCGCCTTAACCTCCTCGAGGTTGACATTCGGATGGAAGCGTATGCCCCCCTTTGTCGGACCCCTTAAATTATTGAATTGGACCCTGAACCCCCTGAATATCTTTATCTTCCCATTATCCATCCTTACAGGGATGTTCACCTCAATTATCCTTCTGGGCTTCTCTAACAGATTGATATGCTCTTCCGGTATATTAATAAGTTCTGCGGCGGCTTCCAGCTGCTTCTTCGCGTTCTCAAAAACCTTGGGTGTCTTTTCCTCCATACTCCCCCCTCCTGTTACTCCTGTATAATCCCCCTAAGAGAAGAATGAATAAAAGGGATGTAAGAGGTGTTAAGGGTGTCATTTATTAAGTTTGTTGTTGTGAAGTATAAGTGGCTTAAAATCATTCACCTAGCTGTACTTGAATAGAAGGGATACTTTATTCACAGATTCATAACAATATTTATAAATCAGCTCTTAATCATAATGGTGGGATTTATTGATTGGTATATTGATTAGTGGTTAGAGGTGGTATTATGCTAAAGGTTCCTGAGGATATAAACGGGCTGTTCTATTTTACAAGGAGGACTATCGGAGGGGGCAGGGTTATTGCATGGGCAAAGAAGAGGGAATGCCCCAGCTGTCATAAGGCTCTTATGGGCAAGCCGCGCGGAAAGGACGGAAAGGTTATGATAAGGGCGAAGTACTATGAATGCCCGGAGTGCGGATTCCGGATGGACAAGAAGGAATATGAGGAGGGGCTCACTGCCGAGATTGTTTATACCTGCCCCTACTGCGGGTTTGAGGGCGAAGCAGTTATCCCCTTCCGGAGAAAGAACATAAAGGGGGTTCAGACCCTTAGGTTTGTATGTGGGAAGTGCGGCAGGCCTATTGACATAACAAAAAAGATGAAGGAGCCTAAGAAATAGGAGGAGAAAATGAATCTGAAAAAGCTTTTCATACCCTTAAAGGAGGGAAAGGTTCTGGTTACCTCTGCGCTTCCCTATGCTAACGGAAGCATCCACCTAGGCCACCTCGTAGAGTACATCCAGACAGATATTTATGTGAGGTTCCTTAAGTCGTCAGGGGTTGATGCGATATACTGCTGTGCAGATGACACCCACGGCACCCCTATCGACATAAAGGCCTCCCAGCTTAATATTAGGCCGGAGGAGATTATAAAGAAGTACCACGAGGAGCATATTAGTGATTTTAGCAGGTTTCTTATTCACTTTGACAGCTACTACACCACGAACAGCGAGGATAATCAAAAGCTTAGTGTGCTGTTCTTTAATAAGGCGAAGGAGGCAGGGCTGATTTATACCAAGGAGATTGAGCTTGCCTACTGCGAGCATTGCAGGAGGTTCCTCCCTGACAGGTATGTGAAGGGCAGGTGTCCTGTCTGCGGCGCAGAGGACCAGTACGGGGATGTGTGCGAGAAGTGCCACTCGACATACACCCCGAAGGACCTTATTGACCCCTACTGCGTCATATGCGGGAATACCCCTGTAATGAAGAAGTCAAGGCACTACTTCTTCAGGCTCTCCGCCCTCTCTGAGAAGCTTAGGGAGTGGATATCCTCCAATGAGTTCATACAGAAAGAGGTGAAGAACCATGTGCTTGGCTGGATTGAGAAGGGGCTTGAGGACTGGTGCATAAGCAGGGATGAACCCTACTTCGGGTTTAAGATACCCGGTGAAGACCACAAGTACTTTTATGTCTGGCTTGATGCTCCTATCGGCTACATATCAAGCACTCTCAACTACTGCAGAAGCCACAATTGCTCTTTTGAGGACTACTGGAAGGGCGGTTCCTCGTCGATAATTCATTTTATAGGAAAGGACATAATGTACTTCCACCTCCTTTTCTGGCCCGCTATGCTGATGACCGCGGGCTTTAACCTTCCCAAGAGTGTTGTTGTGCACGGCTTTCTCACTGTGAACAAGGAGAAGATGAGCAAGTCGAGGGGGACATTTCTGACGGCAAAGGAATTCTCCTCTCTTGTCAGTCCTGAACTTTTGAGGTTTTATTACGCCGCCAACCTCACCTCAGGGATAGATGATATTGACCTTGACCTTAAGGACTTTACGGCGAGGGTCAATAATGAGCTTGTGAGCAATCTGGCGAATTTCTGCTATCGCGTCCTTAGCTTCACATCGAAGAACTTTGAGGGTGTTGTCCTCGACACAAAAGATTACAATAAAGAGTTTCAGAAGAGTGTTCTTGGAGTGGCCGGCGAGGTTGTTGACAAGTATGCATCCCTCGAGTTCAGGCAGGCGGTTCAGGGCATACTCAGGCTGAGTTCAATGGGAAACCAGCTCCTCCAGGAGTCAGAGCCCTGGAAGGGGATAAAGAGGGGAGGGGAAGGCAGGAAGAAGGCCCATCTGGATATGAGCCTCGCTGTTAATCTTGTGAGGATTCTCTCAAAGTTGATATATCCTGTTATGCCGGGCTTCTCCCTTAAACTGGGAGGCCAGCTTGCCATGGCTAATGATGTTAAGTTGATGTCAGGCATCGACTTCTCATTTAGTGGGAAGATAAACAATGCAGAGGTCATTTATGAGAAGATAGAAGAGGTGAAGCTTATGGAGCACATTGAGCGCAATGAGAAGGAACAAACAGGAGAGCCAGCTAAGAAGCCAGGGGAGAAGCTAAAGGAGAAGCCAGATGATGAGGAGCATTCAGCTGGTTCAGTAAGCGGGGAAGGGTTCAGCAGTCTCAACCTTGTTGTTGCGAGGATTGACGAGGCAGGGGACCATCCGAATGCGGACCGTTTATATGTCCTTGATATAGACCTTGGGGGAGAGACTAGGCGGCTAGTTGCAGGTCTTAAGAAATACTATTCAAAAGAGGAGCTTAAGGGAAGGAAGATAGTTGTCGTTGAGAATATGAAACGGGCGGTCCTTAGGGGGATTGAGAGCCAGGGGATGCTTCTTGCAGGGGACGACGGCGATAATGTGATACTCCTCAATCCAGGGGATGCGCAGCCCGGTGAGAGGGTGTTTGTGGAGGGTGTTGAGGGAGAACCTGCAGAGGAGGTCACGATTGACCTTATACTCGGCTTGAAGATGAGCGTAAGAGGCGGGGTTGCGGAGTGGAAGGGTAAGCCGTTGAGAACTGCCGGAGGCGTGGTTAAGGCAGAGGGCTTAAAGGACGGGGCGCTTATACGCTGATTCTTGGCATTATCCAACGAAAAAACAGAATATTTATTAATACTTGCATGTATGGGAATTAAGGATATTCACATTGGATATTTATATTGTTTTTATGATGCACTCCAATGTTTTAAAAATAGCAGGGGTTTGTATGCTTGATAACAAAAAGGGGCAGGAGATTTCAGTCCATTCCTTAATGCTTAGAGCATTCACAATTCTTATGATACTCCTCATATGCTTTATTCCTCTTAACACCTCCCTCTCTCTTTCAGCGCCCGTCGTGGAGAAGCAGAGGATACAGCAGAACTATCTTCTGGGCGGGATATTCTCTGCGAATGTGAGCGGCGATGACGGGGTGGCCTCTGTAGTGAGGCAGGAGGATACCCTCCACTACACCATGAAAGTCGGGCTTGACGGCGACACCCCTGATTTTTCGTCTATGCTCATTAATAATATTGCGCTTAATGAGCTGTGCACATCTTCCCTCTTCTGCAGGGGTCCGACTAACTCTCCCCAGACAGGGACATACCTCTGTACATGCGCCAATGAGGCAAGTATTGATGTCCCTTCTTTTAAGGTAACCTTCTCTGCATCCTCCTCTGTGTCAACTTATTCATACGGTCCCATAACTGTTTACACAGATACAACGCCGCCTAATATAACCAGCATTAATCTCATTTACAAGGGGGGAACAGATGCAGAGTTGTCATTCTCGGTTGAGGACCATGCAGACTCTGGGAATGGGAAATGCGCTGGCATAAGCAGGCTGGAGATATACAATAATAACGGTCTCCTGAAGAGC
>WALR01000121.1 GCA_015522765.1 Candidatus Woesearchaeota archaeon
CTTTTATATTTCCATAGCGTATCATCGACACTATGGAAGCGGCGAATGCAGCGGTGATTCCGAGGGCATACTCAGAGAACCTCCTGAAATCATCAAGATTTATGCTTATCTCCCCTATCTTAAACGGCATCCTCGCCCCCCCCGTAGCCCTTGCAGCCCCAAGCTTCTTGGTCAGGTTCTTCAGTATTACAAGCAGATTGAATGAGAGGGCGAAGAGAGCAGGCGCCACAACAAGGGTTACAATAGCGATGAATATAACATAAGTAGTGTTGGTTGCGGATATCTCCTGTTTAAGATTCTTTGTGTCCCTCAGATTCTTCTCAACCCTGTCAATAATTTTTGCGATATCACCTCCTCCCTTCAAGCCCTCAATTACAAGGTTAAAAGACCTCTTGACCATGGGCGAGTTGTACTTGTCAGTAAACTCCTTAAGCGCCACTTCTATATCCTCCCCTGTCATGACCTTCTTAGCGGTTAGTCTTACCTCATTTGCAAGGACACCAAACTTCGGCCTTATCGCGTCCCACAATGCCTTGTCAAGAGGCATGCCGCCGCGCAGGTTCTCTGAGACATACCTCAAGAAGTCCTGAAGCACATCCTCAATCTGCTTTGTCCTCTTAAAGATTTTATAGTCATAATAGGCGTAAAGAAAGAACATGAGGGTTATTGCTGTCAGCAGGTTTATTGCTGACCACGAGAGGAAGGTACTTATGACAAACACTATCCTGCTTGAATTTTCCCCTCCTATTACCGGGTACACATATACTATGTAGATGTAAGCGGTGATTGCAACCGAGAGGTAAAATAAGAATCCGTAAAATGAGTAGGGCACTCTGTCTATCCCTGCCTTCAAAAGATACTTTCTTATGTGGGGCCTGAACTTTTTTGGAATGAATGCCTTTCCAAATTCCTCGGAGTAAAGCAACGACATATTATCCCTCACTCTCCATCACAAATTCACCATCGGCCTTATTGACTTGAACATGCTTAGGAAAGTGTATTGAATCAATGATATGAAGATAAGACTGAGGAATATAAGTGTGGAGTTCACCTGAACATTTATGAATCCCGAGATTGCGATGAACATCGTCATGCCCAAAGAGGGCAACACAATCGCCAATATAAGATAAATCAGCATGAAGGCATTCAGCTTCTTGCCGTATTCCTTTATCTCTATCACCTGTTCAGAGGTTATCTGCTGAAGAACATTGTTAAGTGAGAGTGTAACATCAGCGCCTGTCTTAAGTGTTGTTACCAGTTCTGCGAGTATAAGCTGGAATTTCTCTGAGCAGTTGTACTCCCTTGCAACCTCCAACGCCTTTTCTATAGGGGTGCCCATGTTTATGTCATCGACAATCTCCTTAAAGTATTTGGAGCATATCCCATATCCCTTTGAGGCGTCAATCAGGGAGTTGAAAAGAGGAGCCCCTGCCTGCAGTTTAACAAGCAGGTATCTCCCTGCAAAGAGGACCTCCTTGTTTATCTCCCTCTCTCTCTTCCTTATCTCGACACGCGGAGCCTGGAGAAAAAAAAGGAAAGACAAAATCCATCCTAATAAAAAGATTATTGGCAGGGCCATGAAAGAACCGTGAAACTTGCTTATGAAGAAGAACGAGATGATTAAGAGGGTTGCACCCACATAAACCGAGAGTATAAATGTCTTTTTAACGAACTCCTCGGGGCTCTCCCTCATCTTGGCCATCTTAAGCCAACGCTTTATCTGAGGAAAGTTCCTCAAGAAGTAATACATTACATTTATCTTAATCACCTGCCCTGCTTTTCAATAGGGAGACATTTATTAAATCCCGCCCTTTGAGTAAACACCTTCCTTCTCCCATTTATGAACATAATACCTCCTGAAGAAACCACCTATGTCATGGACATCATTCACATTGTTCTCAACGAGCCATTTAAGAAGCTGAATCTTCTCCTTGATGTCTTCCTCTATCTTCGCCTCGTCCATGCCCGTGTAAAGAGAGAGAGTTTTATATGACTGAAGCGGCTTGTTCACCACCTCAAATGAGTCTTTCAGCACATTGTACTGCATAATTATCCTGGGCTCCCCGTCAGGCATTATCTCGGCCAGTTGCCATACCCTCCTCCTCCCCGTAACCCTGTTTCTGTTGACAACAAGGATTAGGGAGATTGCAGGGAGAAGAGCCTTTGGAACATCAATGGGCGGATTAACAAGTCTCTGTATTGTTTCCTCAACATCGTTCGCGTGGAGTGTCGCATAAACGCTGTGCCCTGTATGCATTGCCTCAAATAAAACCTCTGCCTCCTCCTTTCTCCTTACCTCTCCCATGATTATCCTGTCAGGCCTCATCCTTAAGGAATTAACAACGAGGTCGAGCATTGTAACCTCCCCTTTTCCCTCGGGATTCGGCAGCCTGGTCTCCATAGGCACCCAGTGAAGGTCTTTTGGGAGCACAAGCTCCCTCGTGTCCTCTATGGATATAACCCTCTGGTTAATGGGAATAAAACTTGAGGCAACATTCAGCATGGATGTCTTACCAGAGCCGGTTCCTCCTGTTATTAATACGGAAAGCTCGTTCTGGATTGCCAGCCAGAGCAGGGCTGCTGTTCTGTAATCAATCGTTTTTCCCCTTATAAAATCCGTTATCGTCCAGGGCTTTGTGGCAAACTTTCTTATTGTAATCGTGTTTCCGCTGGAGGATATGGGCTTAAGTGTGGCATTCACCCTGTCGCCTGATAAGAGGTGGGCGTCCATTAACGGCTTAAGGTTGGTTATCTCCTTGCCCACATCCCGCCCTATCATTGTCGAATAGTGTCTTATCTTGTCCTCTGAGGGAATGATAATGTTTGTTTTCAGCCAGCCGAAGCGCTTATGATAAACCCAGACAGGCTCCTCAGCCCTGTTTATAACAATCTCCTCCAGCTGAGGGTCCTTGAGGAGCACTTCAATATCCCCGAGACCGACATTCTGCCTTATAAGCTCATTAACCAGAAGTTCCGATGTCTTGGATGTAGCATTTGGAAAGTATTTCTTCACAAGGATTAATAACTCTTCTCTCAGCTGTTCTTTTATGTCCTCTGCCTCGCCCTCCTCAGGCATGGATATCTTGCCGACGCTTACCTCTGAAACAAATTCTTCCTTTATCTTATCAAGCACTATGCTTGTGTGTTTGCTTATGTTCTTAACAGAGATGGTATAGTGCATAAAGCCGTCTTTATCCTTGAAAATGTTTATGTCTACGACCTCCTCATTAATCTGTAATTTGTAATTATCCAGTTTTACTGCATCATCTTCCAATGTGTCATCTCCTCCTTTCGCGGCTATTATTAAGATTGTTAAGCAGGATTTTTATTGTCCTTTTCATGTTCTATTTTTTTGGAGAGGGAAAGCAGAGTGTCATCTATCTCAGGGATGATAACACCCAAATCATTTATCTTCTTTAGCTCTTCCATAGCCATTTTAAGCTTTCCTCTTTTGATGTAGGATTTTGCCCTCTCAATCTTTTTCATTGCGAGTATCTGTTTGGCACTTACATACCTGTTTTCCTTCTCTTTCTTAACAGGGCTCTCTGTTTCTCTTTTTTCCTCGCTCTTATTCGTCGTGGTGTGTGTTCCTCTCTTCTTCATAACACCCAATGCCTTCTTAAGAGAAGAAAGCAGAGCGTACACCCTCTCCTTATTCTTATCATCTACCTTTGCATTTTTAATGAGGTGGACTGCCTCTTTTAGTCTGCCCTCACTAATCAGACTATTCACCTGTTTCACAAGCAGATCATCCTTTTCCTTTCTGTCTCTTTCTTCTTTATCTTTCTCTTCTTTAGTGGAGTGGTGGATAAGGGGCGGGGTTTCTGACTTTTTATTCAGTGCTTTAGGGCCATGCCCCTTGTAAATGTCAAGTATGTTAGAGAACGCAATAATCTTTCTCCTGTAAAAATCAAATAAAATTTTATCCCCTATCGATTTCTCTGAAGCCTCCTTAAAAATCTTCTTTAAATGCCCAATAACCCCTTCAAGAGAACGGTACTCCTTAGAAGCTATCATCCTTTCAATCTCGTTGCTGAGTGCAATTATATCAGACTCCATCTTGATGATATTCACCTCCTGTAAGAGCCTCAGATTCTTCCTGACGAATCCATAGGGAAGCTCCTCCATAAGCTTGGTTATGCCCTCATAACCTGGAGTGACAAGGTTGAATCTCTCCTGCTGGATGTTCTGGTGAACCTTTATCACAAGCTTCAATATCTCGTTGTACACCTTCTTTGTGGATGCCTTCTCATTCTCAAGGAATTTGGTGTCTTCTTTTAATGTTAAATCTCTTAACACCAGCAGTATCTTCTGGTGGAGCTGTGTTTTTTTATCAAGAAATCCGGAGGGAAGGGCAGAGTAAACACTGAACGCCTCAACGATGGCTTCGTTGGCTAAATCGAGGAGCCCCTTCTTCTCGTATTCCTGGGCATTCGCTATAAGCCCTCTTATCTGCTCGCTTTTAACAGAGAGCTCCTGTGTGAGGAAGGAATCCCGCATTGCAACCGCCTGCTTGTATACATTAAGAATGCGCTCCTGCCATTTAATCCTCTCCTCTACCAACACAGTGGGCACCCTCTTGAATATATCCTTCATTTGGTGGTATATTGCAACCACCTTGGAGAGGTTGGCGTCCCTTATGTGAATATTTGCGGCTTTAAGCAGGGAGTTAAGCTGGTTCTCATAAACCTTAAATTCTTCTCTGGCCTTCTTTTCCGAGGATAACAACAGGTAGCTGTACGCCTTTGATATATCATCTTCAAGCTTTGCCTTTTCCTCAAAAAAACCGTCGGGCAGCTCCTCAAACTCCTTTCTTATTTCTGTATACAGCTCAAATGCCTTCTTGACATTGCCGCTGTCAACCTCCCTCTTCATATCGCTGATGAGCTGGTGTATGGAGAGGGTGTTTGCCTCAACTTTAGAATGGAACAGGGAGGATTTAAGCTCGAGAAGTTTCTCTTCTGCATCCGCTACCTTTCCCTCAATGATGCTCTTCTCATTGACAAAGCCAGGCGGGATATTCTTGGATAAATTAACCATCTGGGAGTATGCCTTCCTTGCCCTGTCTAAATCCTTCTTAATCAGAAGAGAGGAGAAAGCTGAGTACAGATTATTAATCCTCTTCACTGTTGTCCTGGCTTTTTTTGAGAATATCTCATCTGTGTTAATTGCTATGTCCTTGCTCAGTTTTATAAGGTCCTCCTTAACCTCTTTCTTCTTCTCACTAAAATCCACAGGCAGATGATTGTAATACGCCTCTATTTTCTTGTAAATAGTGTTGGCTCTGTCGAGATCCCCCTCCTTCATCGCGTCATACGCCTGTTTTAGCATTTCCGCAATGCTTGAATCTGTAGATAAGGAAAGAGGGGCCCCCTTCTCTTCGGGTGGCGTGTTGCTTAATTCCTTAACCTGGAGATAAACCTTTCTTAAAAGAGAGAATATAATCTTTATCTCCTTATAAAGCTCTATATACACCTCCTTTGCCTTCTCAAATTCCCCCTCTTCTGTAAGGAGGAGGGCCTTATCTAGAAGCATCTTTATCCTGTTAAAATTTGATGATACCCTTTCTTTATCCTCTGCAGAAACCGATGGGGCCTCAGCTTTTGCCCTCTCATGGGCATTTCCTATCCCCCTGACTATTTTTGGATAGAGCTGTTTAGCAAGGTCGTACTCCCCGTTCTCTATGTGCTTGTGGGCTATGTTCAGGAGCTCGTCCAACTCGCCGAGGTTATCGTTGAGGGAGGCAGTGCTTTTCTTTTCTTTCTCCCCTTCAGGATAGACAAGGAAGGGTGTGGTGAACTTGTAATCTACTGCTATCACCCCTTCCTCCTCAAGAAAAGAGACCCATGTTTCAATTACATTGACTCCTACTCCTAATTTTTTGGCGGCTTCCTCAAAGGATATCCTCTTCCTCTGCTTCACAAGCTCTATGAGCGTATCTACATCTGTGGTTACGACATCCTCTCCCATTTTTCCTCTTTTTATAATATCTTATAACTCTTATTATGTCCTTGCATCCCATTATTTATAAAGGTTTTGTAATCAGTCAGGGACAAGCAAAGCGTGAGCAGTTGAACATTAAAACACCCTTATGATTTAACCCTGTAATCTGTGAGGTTGTATTTCATTGTGCCTGTATGGTACAAGTCTATCTTAAGGGGATAAGTGTCGTTTGTTACAGTTGTTATGTTGTAAAGCGAGCCGTATGAGTCGATGGGGCAGTCATTCATAAGGAAGCAGTAATCCACATAGCTCTTGTTGGAGTCATGCTGGATAAAAGAGAACACCTCAGGCTCCATTATGGATTCTATGCCGCAGCATGAAGATGAAGAATTGGTGACATTTGCCAATCTGTCAAGGAAGGAGGGGGCAAGATACTCATGCTTAAATTTATGGGAGTAAATAAACTCCTTGAATAGGCTGACATTCCAGTAGGTTATGTTTGTGGGGCTTATGTTCTTGGTGTACTGGAGTCTTGTTGATATCGAGAAGAGGGGGTCTTCAAAGTTTGCTATGCTGAACTTTGCTGTCTTGACATCCGTCCAGTTCCATGATGCAATTATACCGTTAAGCGATAGATGAACCTTGGCAAGGACGCCTGCACTCCATGGCCCTGTTTCATTGTCCTGAAACACGGAAACATTCTCAAGCGAATACGAGAGGTTAAGGTGGAGCTTCGAGTCAACAATACCCGAGAAGGCGTTCATCAGCTTGGTAAATGTGTAATTCCCAGCTTCATTGTTCCCCGCAAGACAGCCTATATCATAGGTGGACCTGTTAAACACTGTTCCATTTGAGTATGAGCCGGCGGTTATTGCTACAGAATAATCACTCACATTGACTCCTGTACATGCCTCTAAAAGAAGGTTGTAACGCTCGCCCTTTGTGAGCATTATCCTCTGGCTTATAAAAGAAAAATTATAATCAACAAATGAGGAGTTAAATATGTCCTCTCTCTTAACGCTTCCTATCTCATATGAGAAGTCATAGGGCGGGTAGCCGTTGTCACCCTCCTTTAAGAGATGAAGTGTGACTATCCCCGGCGCATTATCATTGTTCTTTATCATAAATTCCGCAATACCCATAAACCCGGTTTTATTTGCAATAAAGGACTGGGCGAGATAGCGGTTGAAGCCGAAGTCAAATCGTCCTGATAAAGGCCCGTCATTTATGATGTCACTCTTTATTGGAGAGATGTAGCTCTTAAAGAAGAGGTCGAAGCTCGAGTTGAGCCTCCATGAAGATGCCCCGTCAGTGGAGTAGGCAAGTTCTCCTGCAGCATAGCCGCTTGTGTTAAAACTCCACCAATAACTCCTGTTAGAGGAAGAAGAGGAGCTTAGAACAATAAAATAGCGGGTCCCTGATTCCAGGAGGGGCGGGTTTGAGAGGGAGATGTTTATCCAGTGGGGAGTTGTATTTGTAAAGCCGCTGATTGGCTGGGAGGAGAGAATATCATCTCCCGGGCAGTATTCTGAATCAGAGCATCCTGTCGTGGAGTTCATAAGGGCATTCCTTATGCTAAGTGTCAGGGGGGCTGAGAGTGAGGAGTTTGGGCTTGAGTAAAGTTTGACTGAGACCTCCATTAAAAACCCTCTGATAGAAGGTGTAAATGATTGTGCAAGGACAATATTGTTCCCGAGATGGGGATCCGGCTCGCATGTTTTGTGCTCTGGGAAGCAACTTTCAAGAGAAGAGCAATCATCATCCAGGCAGCAGCCGTCGGTGATGTTCCTGCATAATCCGTCTGTGCAGCATATCCCTGATTTGCAGAACTCATCAGAGGGGGCGCATCCGTAAAAATAGGGATTATCCGTGTATATGGAAAAGTTATCACATATCTGTCCTCCATCGAGTTTAGCGTAACAGCTGGTATTTGCTCCGCATATGCTCAGGTTGTTGCATAGCACGCCTACATTATCAATCCCGCACACAACATCCCCGCATGTATTCGTAGTTCCAAGGTCTATGCACTGCTTGCATATGCTGCAGTTTTCATAAAACTCTCCGCATTCTTCAAGTATGGAGTTATTCTTAACAGTGTCTCTGCATGTGCCGTTGAACCTTGAATCAGAGATGCAGTAGGCGCATGCATCTGAGTTGTATGCTGAGTTGCATTCCCATTCTCCTGTTGGGGTGCATGTGTGGTTTTGTGATGTGCAGTCTCCGCTTCCTGAGGAGTCTGTGCATGCCCATGGTATTGTGTCTGTGGTGTTGTAGTATCCTCCTGCTC
>WALR01000122.1 GCA_015522765.1 Candidatus Woesearchaeota archaeon
GAGTGGAGTTTGTAGCATTAAAGTGGCTCTCGTTGTCATAGCCCTCTGCATAGCAGAACCATGTGCCGTTATCTGCATAGTACTCCACATCAAATGTGCAGGAGTAGTTTCCTGTTAAAGAATCGTTTGATACGAGAAGGCAGGAGTTATTGGTGTAGTGGTAGTTGTTGTCATCAGAATCGTGCGGCGAGCTTGCTGAGTGGAATAGACTAGCAGAGTAGTTTTTTATGTCGTAAAACCCGTTCCCATCACTGATTGTAAGGTTGCATTCCTCCCTTGCCGTTGAGCCTGAGATAAGAAACAGGGGATTAGTCAGAGAGGTGATTGTCAGTGAGGGATAATAAACCTGGACAGAGAGGTTGTGAAAAGGGGAATTCGCCGCGTTGGAATAATCATCGGTGCATTGCACCATCCATGAATAATCATCGTTACCGAGATAAATGCTGAAGCTCTGGTTCACATTGCGCTGGACAGAGGAGTTTGTTGAATTAAGGGCGCTATTAATAAAAAGGGAGCAGTTTGCAATAGGGGAATCATCAGAAACTGTGAAGACAAATAAGAGGGTGTTATTCGCTTTCTCAATTGTATTATTTAATGGGGAAACAAGGGAAACGACAGGAGGCACATTGTCGACAACCTCAAGATAGGACTCTGCGGTTGTATTTGCCTCAAGAACCTCGCCAACATTTGAACACTTGGAAGAAACCCGCAATAATGAGTTGCCTATAGCATGGGCAGAGGAGTTCCACAAGGCGTAAACGGTCTCATTGAGAAGGATAGTGCCTAACTGTATTGTCGGGCTTCCCTGGCTTAGATTCACAACAGACTCGTTTGAGAAGTTGATGGTTGCATTACAGTTATAGCCATCATGACCGAGCAGGGTGATGCTCGCATTAACAGTGAAGTTTGTGCTTATGTTTATCAGGGTTCCGTTCAATGGAAAGACAAACGCCATATTTGGCTCTGCCCCCCTTGTAAGATTAAGGGTTACATTAACATCGTCAATATCGCCTATAAGAACAGCACTTGTCTTCCCATAATCTGTGCTGTTCCATGCCCTCACAAGGACAATGTCGTTATCCTGGCCGTTCACGACCTCGGAATACCTGCCTGAGTAGTCGGTGATGGGAACACTCGTGGCTGAGCGCAGATAAAAGGAGGAGTTAGTGTCATTTATGTCATAGCCTGTTCCCAGGGGAACCTGGGAGGAGTCGTTATTGAATATCCAGCCCGCGACGCCGTGAGGCGTAGGGGGAGCTGCAGGAACAGAGAAAGATGAAAATATGAATATTGCCAAAATAAAAGCAGGGAAGACTCCTCTTAAATAACGGGCGCCCATTATCTACCCCTCTTATGCTTGTTGTACCTTTCAAACTCAAGGATGACCAGAAGGACGAGGAGGGAGAAAGCCAGCAGTATAATAGAATAGTATAGGAGCGTCCTTAATGATGAGACGCCCTTTCTGATTTCTTTTAATGTGTGTTTCCGTGGATTGTAACTGAGCGACAACTCCAAATCACTGGGATTCTTAACAGCGTAAGAAGCAGAGGAAACCTTTACCTTTAACTCGTCCCCGCTCTTCGCATCAATGACGCCTGAGAAAACATCATGAGAGGGGCCGCCTCCATAAAGGGTGAATTCCTCGCCTGTCCTGACATTCTCAACTACAATCCTGTTAATCTTCTTTGAGGGCGACTTAACCTTAATGGCCACTCCTGACGGGTTTCCCTTAAATGCCCTCACAGTGCTTGAAGGCTTCACAGATGAAACATGGGACTTTAAAGAACGATATGCGGACGACCTCGAAGGTGCATGGGATGGGGAAGAGCTGTTTGAGGGAGGGGTTGCATTAAGGTAAATGATGACGCCGTGGGAGGAGCCCTCAAGTGTCATATTCACTGTTCTCTCGTGCCACGCATTCCAGACCCTTATGATAAGCTCATCCCCGTCCTCGCCCTTTATAGCCGCGGAGAATCTTCCTTTATGATGGCCCATTCCCGTTGTTCCATTAACAGAAAAGTTGTTCGCAGTGTTAAGGAAGAGTATTGATGCTGATGTCTCGTTTCCATTTAGGTCGAGGACAGCGCCGTCCACGCCGTGGGGCATCGGCACTGCTAAAAGTGAAGATGAGGATATAACAGCCATAAAGACGATTACAAGAATCCTGAAAGCAGTTTCTCTTCTCATCTGTTCGCCTCCACCGTCCATTCGGCATCATTGTTTAGTTTGAAGTAGTAGCCCTCTCCAGGCGTGAGAGTGGTGAAATCAGAGGAGCCAGAAGCAGGCCACCATCCCCAGCCGTCATAGTGGTCGGTCTTCTTAAAGACATCTGTTGTTGCATTATAATAATAGATGCGATAGACAGAATTTATGGGGGAGACAACAATAGGATAGTAGGGCGGCTCCCCGCCTGTAGGCAGCTCAGGGGAGTCAAGGCTCATCCAGGAGGCAAGGGTCCAGGTCTTATACAGCTGCCTGCTCATATTGCCCACCACAACCCTTCCGAGGAATGTAAGGTTGCAGCTCTCATTTGTCTCAAGCCAGTAGCCGCGGCTATCCTCAAGCTCGGTGAATGCCTCTGAGCCCACGGCCTGGTCCCAGCCGAAGCCGTCAACATAGTCCACGCGCTGCCAGGATTCGTTAGCGCTCATAAGACGATAAACAGACCTTATACTAAAAGAAGGCGAGGCTGGCAGAGGATCAGGATTAACAGAAACATCGCCCAGCTGCTTATGGGAGAGGTTAAGCGGACTGCCTACAAGGTTGAACCCTGTCTCTAATGGAATGATGTACTTTCCCAGCGTGTCTGTGTTCTTTGCCTCTAAGCTGCTGCGCGCAGAGCTTATCCTGAAGAATATAAGGGGAGTATCCGCCTTAAGAACATGGTAATTAGTCGTGACGCCGCTGATGTTAGGGACAGCATCAAAGTCTGAGTGGTTAGTGGAATAATAAATATTGTAGCTTTCAGCGCCCTCAACTGCTTCCCATGAGAGGTTTACATAGCTAAAGTTAACATAGGTAATGGCAAGCGAGGAGGGCGGAACAAGTAAGACAAGCTGCCTTGTAAGGCTGACATTGGGATTCCCTGCCTTATCACTACAGCTCACATTCCAGTCTGTAAAGCCCGGCTGGACACTTGCTGTTATGTTAGTCGGCGTACCGTTATAAGCCGTTATCCCGGACGCAACAATATTGCCCTTGGCAGTGATGCTGCAGTTAAGCACGGATGCGAAGTTGTCAACGGCCGTGAAGTTGAACACTACAGAGCTGTTAGTTGTATTGAATCCATTTATAGGGTTGTGAAGGGTTATGGCCGGC
>WALR01000123.1 GCA_015522765.1 Candidatus Woesearchaeota archaeon
ATAGGCCACCTCTTAAGCTATCATATCGCGGTGCTTAAGGGGCTTCCGATTGACAAGCCGAGAAACCTCGCCAAGAGCGTCACTGTTAAATAATCAGGCATTAAGGTTCGGAGGGTGAGATTTACACTCTTCTCCAATAACTATTTAAAATACACCCCCAACCTTCCTAAAATGGCAGATATATCCGTTAAGGCAGGACAGGTGAAAAAATCATCAACACTCGCCCTTACATCACTGGCAAAAGGCATGATTAAAGAGGGAAGGGATGTAGTCCTCTTCGGAGCCGGCGAGCCCGACTTCGAGCCGCCAAGGGAGTTTGACGATTCATTTTATTCCGCCTTAAAAGAGGGAAAGACAAAGTACACCCCTGTTGCCGGGATAGCTGAATTAAGGAAGGCTATCGCGGATTACTCCTCTGAAAAAAGGGGGACAAACCTTTTCAGAGAGAATGTTATTGTGACTCCCGGGGCAAAGTACTCGTTATTCCTCTCAATGATGGCTGTTCTTAACAGAGGCGACGAGATAATAATCCCAAGGCCCTACTGGGTCAGCTATGCAGAGCAGGCGAAACTTGCGGATGCGGCTCCTGTAATAGCGGACAGCAGCGAAGACTTTGAGATAAGGGCTGATTTAATAGAGTCAAAGCTGACCCAGAGAACACGGGCGATACTCATTAATTCCCCCAACAACCCGAGCGGCCAGGTTCTTAAAAGAAATGAGGCAAGAAAAATAGCTGATATGGCAATTGAGAATGATATCTGGATAATCTCTGACGAGGTATACGAGCCGTTTGTTTATGAGGGGAAACATTCAAGCTTCCTCTCCCTGGGGGATGATATTAAGTCAAGGACAATAGTTATTAACGGCTTCTCAAAGTCGCTTGCAATCACAGGGCTGAGGATTGGCTACGCAATTGCGCCCGAAAATGTTATTGATGCCATGTCAGGGATGCAGGGGCATACTGTGAGCAATGTCTGCTCTGCTCTTCAATATGCGGCGCTTGATGTCCTTAATAAGAGCCTCCTTGATTCGTTCTCTGCAGGAATGCGCAGGGTTTTCAATAAGCGAAGAATGATGATGTACAGCTCCCTGAAAAAGATTGAGGGGGTTAATGTTTATCTTCCGATGGGCGCATTCTACATGTTCCCTGATGTGAGCAGTTTTTACTCTGAGAAAATAAATGGCTCGTTTGAGCTCTCCGAGCTCCTCCTCAACAAGGCGGGTGTCGCAGTAATCCCGGGCGCAGGGTTCGGCGCTGATAATAATATAAGGCTTAGCTATGCCTGCTCTGATGAGACCATTGAGAAGGGGATGGAGCGCCTCGCAGAATTTTTTTCAGGGCAGGGCGGGTAATCCCATGAAAGAGAATGCTTCACTGGCGTCTTTGGACCTGTTTTACATGATTGACGAGCTCTCTTCTGTTGAGGGGGCGATAGCAGAGAAAGCCTACAGTAAGGGTGATGCTGTCTCGCTTGCCCTCCACATCCCGTCAAAGGGAAAGGTGTTCCTTAACTTCTCCTTCCCCGGATTTGTTTATCTCTCTAGTAATAAGCCGTCATTTTCCTCCCTAACATCATTTGCCTCTTCCCTTAGAAAGAGGCTCTCCCAGTCCAGGCTTAAGGGGGTGTCCCAGCACAACTTTGACCGCGTGCTAATATTTGAGTTCGAGGCGAAGTGGGGCAAATTCTTTCTTGTGGCAGAGCTTTTCAGTAAGGGCAACCTTATCCTCTGCGATTCAGACATGGTCATAATCATGCCGCTTAAGTTCCAGTCATGGTCCTCGAGGAAGATAAGGCCGCACAACAGCTATGCTCCGCCCCCTGCCAGTGTTAATCCGCTAACGCTCTCTCAGGAAGAATTTATAGGCATTGCAGCATCCTCTGAGAAGAGCATTGCAGGGGTTCTTGCATCTGTCCTCGGCCTCGGGGGCGTTTATGCAGAGGAAGTGCTTTATCGTGCGGGGTTTCCTAAATCATCAGAGGAAAGGAACAGGTTGGACGAGAAAAAGGGCAAAGAGTCGCTTCTCAGAATTTATTCATCATTAAAATCATTGTTCTCGCTTGAGAAAAAGCCGACCGCCTATTTTAAGGATTCCTCCCTGTTTAAGATAGCTCCCTTCCCTGTTTTGTCTCTCGGCTCTCTTGAAAGCAGGCGGTTCGAATCAATGAGTGCCGCGATTAACGAGTTTGCTTTCTTAGAGGATAATGAGGACAAGGAGGAGGGCAGGCTTAACAGGGTGCTCTCGGACCAGCTCAGGATGCTTGAGGAGTACAGGCTGAAGAGGGACGATGCGAGGCTTAAGGCGGAGATGGTATACAGCCATTATGCGGAGATAGACGAGCTTTTAAATTTACTCAGGAATAATAGGTCATTGCTTCAGGGCGAGAACTCTATCGCTGAAAAGGTGAAGAAAAAATTTCCATTCGTCAGGGAAATTAACGGCAAAACAGGGCGCGTTGTTGTAACCTTCACCCATAATTCTAAAAATTCTTCCTGAAATCCGAAGGATACCCCTGAATAATTAGGAAACGCATATTTATTCTCTTGTCTGTCCGGAGAAATAAAACATTTTGGAGGTGTTCAAATGGGTTTTGAAGAGAAGAGAAAGGAACAGCTGGAGAAGATGCCTATTATAGAGACGAGAATAAGCAAGAGTAAGGACGGGAGATTTCTTATTCACAAGACGGTTATAACCGACATAAAGCCGGTGGAGTATTACAAGGTTGTTTTGGAGAAGGAGTCTGCAGAGGGCGAGTAGCCCTCCTCTTAATTTCTTATTCTTAAAATACACCTTGAAGAAAAGGGTGACGGCTTTCAGGGTTTCCCATGCAAAGCACAGTACACACCTGAACGGAGACCTGCTTGACTTCCGAGTTCGGATGGGTTCGGGTAGGACCAGGTCCCTATGGCCGTCTGAACCAGGGGAAGAACAGCTTATTTAAAAAATTAACTGTTTGGATGCTATGGCAGTAGCATATTTAATAAATTTTAGTCTTTATTAATCTGGGATGAAATTGAAATCCCTGTTTAAGAAGGAGAAAAAGTTCTACCAAAGAATCCTATGCTAATTGGCAATTAGTAAATGACAGGGATATTTCTAATTCAGAATGATAATTGTAAAGCCAGCGTTGAGCTTCTTGAGTGAATGGGCTCATAAAGGCACTTTCTCTGCATCCTTCCTGCTG
>WALR01000124.1 GCA_015522765.1 Candidatus Woesearchaeota archaeon
CCTGGTTCTTTTATCCTTATAACCCTGCCAGTCGGCTTCTCCTGGTTATCCTGGGAGAGCTCCCCCCCGCAGTTGAGGCAGCTCCTGCTGTTTGGAACATACTCGTGGCATGAGGGGCACTTCAGGAAGAGCGGGTAGATAGGGGGCAGAAACGCCCATGCAAGCGCATCCCTTACGATTCCCTTGCCCACCCCTACCCTGAGCTCCTCCAGGATTGTTCTTATTACATACCTTACCTCTATCCCCTCGCCTGAGGTGAGCAGCTCGGCAATTAATTTTATTTTCCTGTCTATCGAGCCGGCGCCCTTCTCCCCTGTCAGCCTTCTTATGTTTGCAATAACCTTCCCGACTGTGAGCTTTTTTGAGAGGAGCGTGGACTGCTTTCTCCTTGAGACAAGCTTTTCTGCTGTTGTTCCCAGATCTCCTGTTCTCTTCCATTCATCCTCTACTCTTAAGAGGCTCTCTCCTGATGAAAGGCTTATCGCTTTTAGTATGATTCTTGCGGCTACCCCTATCTCCATGTTGCTTGACTCAGGAAAGACCTTTCCCTGCAGGAGGAGAAGAACATCCCCTGCCTCCTCTGATTCGCATCCCACCTCTCTAAGCAGTCTGGCAATCAGGAATGTTTTGTGGAGTCTTTTGCTCTTCCCCTCTAATTTTTCATATATCTCCGCTATTTTTTTATAGGATATTTTTTCTTTCATTAAGCCACCCCAATAGTTAGCTATTTATACAAGTTGTTTTTATATAAATCTTATGGATGTTAAAGAGGCAATCCTCCTTAGGAGGTCCTCCCGCTCATTCAACAGCAGGCATGTGGAGTGGGATAAGGTAGGAATGATACTGAATGCGGCAAGGTTTGCCCCCTCTCCTGGCAATATCCAAAACTGGAACTTTGTGGTTGTAAGGGACGATAAAAAAAGGGAAAGCATTGCAGAGGCGTGCGCCGAGCAGTTCTGGATGACTCAGGCAAGGGTGCACATTGTGGTTTGTATAGACGAAGAGCTTGCTGAGGATCACTACGATGAGAAGGGGATTGCCTATTCTATGCAGGCAGTTGGGGGCGTTGTTGAGAACATGCTCCTTGAGGCAACGGCTCTTGGTTTGTCCTCCTGCTGGGTGGGGGATTTTGACAGGCAGAAGCTCTCAGACATACTCGGTGTGCCTCCCCACATCTCGCCCCAGGCGGTTGTCGTGATTGGCTACTCTGATTCTGCCCCCGATGCTGTTGATAAATACAAGCTATATGATTTAGTCTTCCTTGAGGGCTGGGGGAAAAGAATAGAGGATGTCGGCATGGTTATTAAGGAGTGGACCTCCTCTAAGGGGGCGCTTAACTTTGAGAGGGATGTTAAGGAGGTTAAGAGGGCTGTTGCCTCCCATAAGGAAGAGCTGTCAGAGGCGGTTAAGGTAAAAACAGGGGACATCTATCATAGGGCGGGCTCAAGACTCAAGAGGGGCATCAAAGAGCTTGGAAAGAAATTAAAAAAGAAATAGATATGACATCTGTTGTTCTAAATAATATCCTTTTCAGAATATCTTATCAACTAGCGAAATCTTTAAATATAAGCTTATCAATTTAAAATAGAAATGCAATTACACCGAGTTTTTGGCGGAGCTCGGTTGTCAAATGTCAATTTTTATCGACGGGAAGTTTGCATTTACATCAAAAGTTTGGCGTAATTAAGTATGTTGCATTGGTCTTGGCGGAACCAAAAACAACTCCTTCTGAAAGTGTAAGTAGTGTAGCTAATATAAAAAGATTGTGGTAGTGTTAACTATATTTTCAAATATGCAGAGTATTGCTCTGCGGGCACTGAACACATCAAAGCAGTGGGTGGGGAAGTAAGTTACTCTTGCTGGGCTGTTAGTTCAACTATTGGAATGAAAAATGGAGGGGTTGATGCAAATGGATTTTATTGTTGAGAATGCCAAGAAAAATTCGGAATTTATGGACCTTAACGGGGAAGATGTTGTCAGGCAGGCAACAATAAGAGTGATAGGGGCCGGCGGCGCAGGCAACAACATGGTCAACTGGCTTTACAAGAAAGGGGTGAAGGGAGCGGAGATAATCGCGTGCAACACAGACCAACAGCATCTCAATCTGATGGAGGCAGACCACAAACTACTCTTGGGAAAGGAGGTAACCAAGGGACTTGGCTGTGGTGGTTTCCCTGAAAAGGGGGAAGAGGCTGCAAAGGAGAGCCTGCAGGAACTTAAGTCTGTATTAAACGGCTCGGACATGGTGTTTATATGCGCAGGAATGGGGGGAGGCACAGGAACAGGTGCCGCTCCTGTTATTGCTAAGCTTGCGAGAGAGATGGGCGCAATCGTAATAGGGACTATCACGATGCCCTTCAAGATTGAGAGGGCGAGGGTTGACAAGGCAGAGTTCGGGCTTAAAAACCTCAGAGAGCATTCTGATACAGTCATAGTGATTGACAATAACAGGCTGGTCCAGATAGCAGGGGACCTCCCAATACAGCAGGCATTTGCCGTTGCCAATGAGCTTGTTGCGACGATGATAAAGGGAATTGTGGAGACCATTGCTATCCCGAGCCTTGTAAACCTGGACTATGCGGATGTTAAGGCGATAATGAAGAATGGCGGTGTAGCTGCGATAGGTGTCGGCTCAAGCAATACAGAAAACAGGGTTGAAGAGGCGGTCAAGGGTGCCCTTACAAACCCCCTCCTCGATATCAGCTATGAAGGGGCAACAGGCGCGCTTATTCACATAAGCGGGGGCTCGGACATGACCCTTGAACAGATAAGCAGGGTTGGAGAGCTTGTCACTGACAGTCTCGATAAGGATGCAAATGTTATATGGGGAGCGAGGGTTTCCGACGAGCTTAACGGAAAGTTGACCGTTATGACAATCATTACAGGTGTAAACTCCCCCTGGATACTAGGAAGTTCAAAGTATTACAACGGCGAGAGGGTTGTGGACGCCCTTCCTGAATCGACCACAACGACCCTCAGTGCAGAGGAGGATACGCTGGGCATTGAAATCATAAAATGAGACTGATAATCAGGGTTAACTAAACTGGATAAGTAAAGCCCCTGAATTCAAAGCCCCTTAACCAACGGATCCCCCCAGGGGGGTCCCGCGGATTTTTAGATACAAGCTGAAGGAGGAAAAGGAGGAGAAAAAAGTTTATTGTCACGCTCATTTTCTAGCCTTCACCGTAATCACCCCCAAAAAATTCGGTGAAGGCCCTTTTCTTTTTTATTGCAATACTCTTACTATTTTAAGCAAAATTTCAGTATTCAAAATTCACAAAAGATTTAAATATGAAGCTAAGAAATGCCTATTAAGCTGATTTAATTAAAGGCGGATTAGGGGATTACTCAATGAAAATAGCTAGGAGAAGAGCCAGCACAGTCGCTGCCCTTAAATTATTAACAGTGCTTCTTATCCTTCTTGCTGTAGCGGCGTCCTCAAAGGGTTTAAGAGTCATATCAAACTCTGAGGATTGGAGGGATGTTTATTCTGTAGTCCTTTATTCAAACCTTATAGGTGTGAAAAGCAACTTCCTTGTAAGCACGAGGCATTCGACACTCCTCCTCAACTCAATACCCCGCTCAGAGAGCATCCTTGTGATAAGTTCTAAAGACCATCCATTTGTCATAGGGTACAAGGCGATACTTCAGAGCAGGCAGTATAAGTCCGCAGATGAGAAGATATTCAAGAATGTTAATTTGGGGCTTGCAAATCTCCTTACAAATATAACTCGGTTCATAATAATAGATGACTCTTACGGCTACAACGCAATATCTGTAGCCCCCTATGCAATAGTCAGTAAATCCTATGTGCTTTTTGCAGATAAAGAGAATATAAGAGAGGTGCTTAGCCTGCTCTCAAAGAGGAGGGTTGACAGCCTGATAATATACGGCCAGGTTGACAGAGCAGTCAGAAATGCTCTCGCAGGCTTCCACCCTGAGATAATCAATGAGGGTGGGGACAGATACAGGAATAACATTGCGATTGTTAAGAAGTATCTCTCTATCCACCCAGTCAAGCAGGCGGTTCTCACAAACGGCGAATTCATAGAGGCAGAAATAATGTCGGGGGTTGAGCCCGTAATCTTCATAGGCAGCCAGAATGTCCCTCAGGTTGTCAGGGACTTTCTCAAGAACAGCACACTAGAGATAGGTGTCCTCATTGGGAATCAATATGTGGGGACGGCAACCAATATAAGGCGCCAGACAGGTCTGAGCGTGTTCGTTAAGTTTGCCCAGAGCGCCCGCATCCCCCAGGGAGCGATATCCCCTGTTGAGGGGCTGGACTTATTTTACCTTCCCACCTATACCATGAGAATAAACATAACCTCCATGGTCTACAACCAGGCAACAAACACCCTTGAGGTCACCCTCTACAACCCTGAGGAGAGGGCTGTCTATCTTAAGGGGACATACACCCTCCATTACGGGGATAATGAGCGGCTGAGGGTGGGCGATATCAACCCTGTGTTTCTTGACGGCAAGGAGTACAAAACCCTTGTGTATGAGGTTAAGAGTATGGCCGGGAATATCAGCGCAGACGTTTTTGTCATATTCGGCGAGTCCATGTATTCCCTTGAGAAACTTTTGGAGGCCTCTATGAATATTCGCAGGGTAACCATCCTCGACAACTCTAATGTAGAGATAGTAAGCGGATATTATGATAAGAGAAAAAAGTTCTTTGTGATAAACATAAAAAACACGGGTGCTGTCAGGACATATGTGGATGTTGATATTAAGGGCATAATCCTCAATAACCTGGCGACGACAATAAGCGCTGATAAGGTAACTCCGCTCAAGCCTGGCGAGACAAAGGGAATAAGGATAAAGGCAGATTTAAGCGATGAGGACATCCTTAACAACGAGAAGGTGCGGGTGGTTGCGAGATACGGCCAGAGGGAGAAAAGCCTTGTGAAGTCAAAAGAGAGGGTTATGGAGCTTAAGGTGAGGCGTATAGACTACACAATGTACATCCTGCTGGTAATCATAGTCATCCTGCTTTTCCTTATACTCAGAGGCAGGAGGAAGAAGAAGTGCCGCGAATGCGGGCATAAGAATCCCCGCTGGAGGAAGACATGCGAGAAGTGCGGGGCGAAGCTCAAATAGCTCACGCCCGTTTTAGTCCAAAGTAAGTGTCTTCCTCTGAACCAATCCCTTTGAGCCGCTCTAAACTGATATGCCCCCCGTTCTCTTTAGTAAGAGCATCTATTCCCTTCAGTTTTTTATTCCCCTCGGTGTCTGAAGTAAAATGCGGTTTTAGACCAAGCATCTCTTCAGTCTTCCTGGAGTAGTCGGCGCCCTCCTCGTGTGGCGTGAATTTCAGTGTGAGAACATCCTCTCCTTTATAGAACATCTCCTTAAGAACATTATTTGTGTAATGGTACACCTCTGAGAACCCATTGAACATTAGATTTTTCCAGTACTCCCCGGGGCTTTTAGCTTCAACATCCTTCCCATTAAAGAGCTGGTCATTAAAGCTGTCCATCTTCATTGAAACATTATAATCAGAGTACTTCGCATTTTTTATGAGTGTTTCAACCCTCTCCTGCAAATCTGCGGGCAGCTGGGATATCTGTGGCCCCCAATAAATAAGACGATTGTCGGTTCCTCCCCTCCTAAAGAATGTCTTAATGATATGCATACCGTGCCTATTGCCGGATAAGAATATCTCGTTTGTTGTTATGTCTACTACATCGCATATGCCATTACCCCCTTCAGGGGCTGCTTCTTCTGTTGCGTTCATAAGACTATTTAAGCATTAATCTATTATAAAACTTTCCCTATTGGAGAGTAGTTATACTATTTATTCTTCATTACATCTAAAGGATACCTTGGGCTTTAGCCCAATGGTGTCCTATACCTCCGTAAACTTTTTCTAATAAAAGAGCATGAAAATGAGCGCGCAGCGTAGTTGGCGCGCCCATCTACTTTGTTCAGAGTAGCGTTAGCTCCGCAAAAAGTTGCGTGGAGGATTGAAAAATGGAAGGACTTGAACATCGCCGGCACAGTGTTGGTCAAAATGCGTTTCATCTGGTGTGGAAGCCGAAGTATGCTAAGGACCCTTTTAAGTTTATGATTGTTCGCAGGCATTGCGAGCAATTTCTGCGCGAAATTGCGCGAAGCAAGGGGATTGAAATTTATGAGCTTCAGGTTGAGCCTGACCATATACATATTTTTGTAGGTTTGCCACCTACACTGAGCGTTTCTAAAGCTCTTCAGCTTTTGAAGGGTGGAAGCTCCTATAAACTTTTCCGCCAGCATCCTTGGTTGCGCAGGCATTTTCGTAAAGGGCATTTCTGGAGCCCAGGTAAATTTTTTCGTAGTGTTGGTAATGTAACCGCCGAAGTCATTAAGGCATATATCAATGACAGCCATCATCACTGGACTTTCCCAAAGCAAACGAAGCTTAGCTCGCCTGCTTCCTCATAAGATACCTCGCCCTTTAGGGCGAGGTCATTCATTTTTGTTAAGAAACATTTCAAGAACAGCCAGCATATCATCCCTGCTTTTTACCCTTCTAAGAAGTTCTGCGAGCTCGTGGTTGTTAAACACGCCCTCTATCCAGCTTGCGAAGTCATTCTTCTCACCATTAACATAATAATTGAAGAGTGAATCATCCATCTCCTTTAACGCATTCATTAGCTCATGTATATCCTTAAGCTGTCTGCCGTCTTTAAGGTGAAAGAACCTGTCCGGGGAAATCTCGGATTTGGGTGCATGCGCCACCTCCTGCTCCTTAAAGAGCTTTTCCTTTAGAGAGCGTATCTCGTCCAGCTCTCTCTTAAGCTTTTTAATC
>WALR01000125.1 GCA_015522765.1 Candidatus Woesearchaeota archaeon
CACAATTATCTGTCGCAGGATTACCAGAATCATCACAAGTACAAGAATGCGACGTAGACGACACAACCCTGCGCCCAGCCATAACAAACACCGCCAGCATCATCAGCGCTATTATGACGTAACTTATCTCCTTCCTTCTACTCTTATTCCTTTTATCCATAGCTTCCTGCCCTCGCAGAACTGACTAGTCCTTAACATTAATACTTTAAATAACTTGCCCTTATTTTGGGCGTCAAAAACAAACTCAGAGTAGTCCCCTGAATTAATCCTCTTCTTTCCCATAAAATTATTATCAGCAGAAATTGAGAGAGAGGGCCAGCCGTACCTCTTCTTCGCCTCCTGGACCTCCTCGAATGACAGATGAACAAAATCAACCTTGCCATCCTTAACCACGGGCTTGCTCGCTACAGGGATATACACATAGTTTCTCCCGTTGTACTTATAGACATCAGCAACATCAGTGAAGCACTGGCTCCCCTTAGCAATAACAACGACTCTTTCCGGAATAAAGTCTATGTTAAGATCAGCTTTAATGTCTCCCTGCTTCTCAAAGTAGAGAACACCATTATTATACACCCCTCCTGAGAGCTTAACAGAAGAAAGCGGGACAACAAAAGAAGGATTATAATATCTGTATAGAAGAGCCGAAACAGAGGCAACGGACAACACCACAAGCAGGATAATCAGCGAGATTGCAATCTTTAAGGTAATCCTCTTCCTCCTGAAATCAGCGATTGCAAGCTCGACATCCTCCCTCTTAAAACCAGAAGAAGAAGCAACCCTTAATATCTCACTGCGGGAAGAACCCTCCTTAATCCTCTTCCTCACAAAATCCCTCAGTACATCATCCAACAAAAACACCTCTTTTAAACAACTACCATTATTTATTTACCTTTTACTTATTAAACATTTCGGTTTACAGGGGGTTATTTTGGGAAGAGGAGAGTAGAAAATTATATAAACACACATGGAACACTTCTGGGGAGCTGGACAGCCCCCCGTAGCTCAGTGGCTAGAGCGCTCGGCTGTAGATTCTCCTCGACGCTGCACAAATGCATGGGATGAAAGAGAGACAGCAGCCACCGAGAGATCCCCGGCTCAAATCCGGGTGGGGGGATTCCTTCTCAACATTAGAAAACTTTATAAATAAGCCGAAACCCCCAAAACCGAACATGAACTATATCTTTAGCCTCAGCAGTGTCAACAAAAAAATTTCAGGTCTTATGGGAAGGCTATTCTTAAGCACAACTCACAATCACACTCGCAATACGCCCTGGTGGTGTAGTCCGGTACCTCGCAAGGCGGCAACTATCATGAAGCCCTGTCGAGGCTTCAACCCGGGTTCAAAAGCAGGAAACTGCCTGAAAGTCCCGGCCAGGGCGTACATGCGTATGGGCCGGTAGCTCAGCCTGGAAGCGGGAAGCTGGGCAATAGAGCGTCTGACTTTTAATCAGATGGTCGCGAGTTCGAAAGAAAAACTGAAAATCTCGTCCGGCCCATGCATAATCACAGGAAGGGAAAAACATGGCAAAGAAGAAGGCTGCAAAACCAAAGGTTAAGAAGAAAGAGAAGCTTAAGCACATTCTTGTCCCGGAACACCAGAAGTTAAGCAGGGAGGAAGCAGACGCCCTATTCAAGAGGTACAACATCACCCAGTCAGAGCTTCCAAAGATATACCTCAAGGACCCGGCAATAAGGCACCTCGATGTTAAGGAGGGGGATGTGATAAAGATAACAAGGAGGAGCCCCACCTCAGGGGAGTCTGTTTATTACAGGGTGGTGATTGATGAATAAAGAGGAGAAGCCGGACAGGAAGATACTCATAAAGAAGTTCTTCGACGAGTACGGATTTGTTGAGTCTGACATAAGGTCGTTCAACAACTTCATAGAGAAGGAGCTTAACAGGATAATAGAGGAGAACAAGGTAATCGAGCCAATGATAATCCCCCAGAACATAGACGACTTCAAGATAAGGCTTGACAAGATAGAAGTAGATAAGCCAGTAATCGTGGAGGCGGACGGCTCAAAGAGGGACCTCTACCCAATAGAGGCGAGGATAAGGAAGACATCCTACTCAGCGCCGGTATTCATGGAGGTATCAGCCCATATAAACGGCATCCAGAGGGAGTCATTCAAGGTGCAGGTGGGAAACCTCCCAATAATGCTCAAGTCAAACAACTGCCACCTCCACGGGCTCTCAAGGAAGGAGCTTATAGAGAAGGGGGAAGACCCCTACGACCCGGGGGGGTACTTCATAATAAACGGTAGCGAGAAGATACTCGTGGATATAGAGGACCTCGCCTCAAACAACTTTCTGGTGACAGAGGCATCAACAGGCCCCTCAAAGTACATAGGAAAGCTCTTCTCAGAGAAGGGCTCATTTAAGATACCCCACACAATAGAGATGATGAAGGACGGGATAATCTATCTCAGCTTCACGAGGGTAAAGAGGATACCCTATGTTATAATCGCAAAGGCGCTGGGGCTTACAAAGGAGGAGGAGATAATGAGGTTCTCCTCGTCAAAGGAGGTAAGCGACAAGGTGCCCATGAACCTCCTTGAATTCGCAAATGTGAAAACCCAGGAGGACGCCCTCGACTTCGTGGCGAAGAAGGTGGGGATAACCCAGCCAAGAGAGGTAAGGATAGAGAGGATAAAGGAGATAATAGACAAGTATCTGCTGCCGCATATAGGGGTATCAAAGGATGACAGGGTCTTCAAGGCGTACAACATATGCAAGATGGTGAACAAGTACATAAACACCGTGGAGGGAAGGATAAGGACAGGGGACAAGGACCACTACATGAACAAGAGGCTAAAGCTAAGCTCAGAGCTCCTCTCAGACCTCTTCAGGGTGAACCTAAAGGTGCTCATCGGGGACATGCTCTACAACTTCCAGAGGATAGTCAAGAGGGGGAAGTTCCCCTCGATAAGGGTAATCATAAGGGATAAGCTTCTCACCTCAAGGATATACAGCTCAATGGCGACAGGGACATGGGTGGGCGGCAGGAAGGGGATAAGCCAGCGTATACAACGGCTCAACTTCCTGGAGGTTCTTTCCCATCTTCAGAGAGTTGTCAGCCCGCTCTCAACAACACAGGAGAACTTCGAGGCAAGGGAGCTTCACGGCACCACACTTGGAAGGCTCTGCCCCATAGAAACCCCTGAGGGGACAAACATAGGGCTGAGGAAGAACCTGGCATTAATGTCCGTGCTGTCAGAGGACAGCGACGAGTCAGAGGTAATGAAACAGCTTGCAAGACTGGGAGTGGAGCTCGTAAAGAGCCCGCAGAAGGGTGCATAAAAATGAGCGATGTTTACCTGAACGGCAAGTTCATAGGAACAGTGGAGAACGCAAAGCAGTTCCTTGACGAGGCAATAACAGAGAGGCGGAAGAGCAAGATATCAAACAATGTGAACTTTTATTACGATGATGAAAGCGACGAGGTAAGGGTATTCTCAGATAAGGGAAGGGCGAGGAGGCCCTTAATCGTGGTTAAATACGGCGAGCCCCTGCTCACTGAGAAGCACCTCCAGCAGCTCAAGTCAGGGGAGCTAAGCTGGTCAGACATGGTCAACCAGGGAATAATAGAGTTCCTTGACGCAGCAGAGGAAGAAAACGCCCTTGTCGCCTATGACAGCTCCCAGCTAACACCGGAGCACACCCACCTTGAGATAGACCCTGTGACGATGCTCGGGTTATGCGCCTCGCTCGTGCCCTACGGAAACCACAACCAGTCAACGAGGCTCAACGCAGGGACAAAGAACCAGAAGCAGGCACTCGGGCTTTATGTCTCAAATTATCTGATAAGAATGGACATGGATGTTAACATACTCCACACGCCGCAGAAGCCCATAGTGAAGACTGCTACAAACGACATATTCAACTATGAGAAGCACCCCATAGGGCAGAACATGGTCGTGGCTGTTCTCAGCCATAAGGGCTATAACATGGAGGACGCCATAGTAATCAACAAGTCATCCATAGAGAGGGGGCTGGCGAGGTCAACATACTTCAGGCCTGCGGTGGCAGAGGAGCTGAGATATGCCGGGGGGCTAATAGATGAGATAGGAATCCCCGACAAGGATGTGAAGGGCTACAGAAGCGAGAAGGACTACCGCTACCTCGAGGAGGACGGAATAATCTATCCAGAGGCAGAGGTTAAGGAGGGGGATGTGATAATAGGAAAGAGCTCCCCGCCAAGATTCCTGAGCAGCCTTGAGGAGTACAACCTCTCGGCGGGTACAAGAAGGGAGTCATCAGTCGCGCTCAAGCACGGGGAAAAGGGAATAGTTGACTTTGTACTCCTCACAGAAAACGAGGAGGGGAACAGGCTCATACAGGTAAGACTGAGAGAGAACAGGACCCCTGAGATAGGGGACAAGTTCACCTCGAGGCACGGGCAGAAGGGAGTGATAGGGATGATAGTGCCGCAGGAGGACATGCCATTTTCTGCATCAGGGATAGTTCCTGACATCCTATTCTCCCCGCACGGAATCCCCTCGAGAATGACCGTCTCCCACCTCATAGAGCTCATAGGGGGAAAGACAGGGGCGCTGGCGGGCAGGTACATAGACGGGACAACATTCAGCTCAGAGCCGGAGGAGGCGCTGAGAGAAGAACTCCTCAGCCTCGGATTCAGGGAGGACGGGACAGAGACAATGTACAACGGGGAGACAGGAGAGATGTACAATGTGAAGATATTCATAGGGGACATGTATTATCTGAGACTCAAGCATATGGTGGCGAACAAGCTCCATTCAAGAGCGAGGGGGCCTATCCAGCTGCTCACAAGACAGCCCACAGAGGGAAGGGCAAAGGAGGGCGGACTAAGACTCGGAGAGATGGAGAAGGACACATTTGTAGCCCATGGAGCCTCACTCCTGCTCAAGGAGAGGTTCGACTCTGACAAGACAATCATACCAATATGCGAGAAGTGCGGGATGGTGGCAGTCCACGACTCATTCAAGGACAGGGATTACTGCCTTATGTGCGGTGAGAACGCGCCCATAAGCAAGGTGGAGATAAGCTATGCGTTCAAGCTTTTCATTGACGAGCTGAAGTCAATGGGAATCTACCCGAAGTTCCATCTTAGAACAAAGTACTAATGGTCAAAGGTGAAATAATGGAGTCAAAGAAGGAAGCGGCGGAAGAGAAAGAACAAGAGGTAAAGGAGGAGTTTGCCGAGGAGAAGAGGGACGACTATGGCTCAGAGGGAAATGAGGTTGTGGATTTCACACTGAAGAAGGTTGATAAGATAACATTCGGAATGCTCTCCCCCCAGATAATAAGGAAGATGGCCGCCGCAAAGATAGTCACGCCTGAGCTTTACGACAAGGAGGGCTACCCTGTTGACGGCGGACTAATGGACATCCGGCTGGGAGTAATAGACCCGGGGTTAAGGTGCAAAACCTGCGGCGGGAAGCTCAAGGAATGCCCGGGCCACTTCGGCTACATCGACTTGGCAAGGCCTGTAATACACATAAGCTTTGTAAGCCTCGTATACACCCTTCTGAAGAGCACATGCAGCGAGTGCGGGAGAGTGCTCATCCCCGACGAGATGGTAACCAAGTACATGGATGAGCTTGAGAGGGTTGAGAAAGAACAGGGGATTGAGGCAAGGAGGGAGCACATCCACAACATCATCGCCTCAATAAAGACTATAAGTAAATGCCCCCACTGCGGCGCCAAACAGAAAAAGATTACCCTTGAGAAGCCGACAACATTCATAGAGAATGACAAGAGGATAACTCCTGTGGACATAAGAGCGAGACTGGAGAAAATACCTGACAAGGACTGCGAGCTCTTCGGAATAAACCCCAGCGTCGCCCGCCCTGAATGGGCGATACTGACAGTCCTCCCCATACCGCCTGTAACCATGAGGCCGAGCATAACACTTGAAAGCGGGGAGAGATCAGAGGACGACCTCACCCACAAATTAGGGGACATCGTAAGGATAAACCAGAGGCTCTTCGAGAACCTCAACGCAGGGGCTCCTGAGATAATAATAGAGGACCTCTGGGACCTCCTCCAGTACCACATAACCACCTTCTTTGACAACAAGGTCGCGCAGCTGCCCCCTGCCAGGCACCGCTCGGGCCAGCCCCTCAAGACCCTTGCAGAGAGGATATCAAGCAAGGAGGGGAGGATAAGGCACAACCTCGCAGGCAAAAGAACGAACTTCTCATCAAGAACAGTGATAAGCCCCGACCTTTTCATAAAGATAAACGAGGTCGGCGTCCCCATGGATGTTGTGATGAAGCTCACCGTGCCCGTAAAGGTGACAGAGTGGAATATGAACTACCTAAGAAAATACATTGAGAACGGGCCAAAGATATACCCTGGAGCAAATTACATAGTCAGGCCTGACGGGAAGAAGAAAAAGATAACTGATGAAACAAAGGAGCAGATACTCGAGGAACTTGAGCCGGGGTATGTTGTTGAGAGGCATGTGCTCGACGGGGACATAGCACTGTTCAACAGGCAGCCAAGCCTCCACAAGATGTCAATGATGTCCCACCATGTGAGGGTTCTGCCCTATAAAACATTCAGGCTTAACCCTGCGGTATGCGCCCCCTACAATGCGGACTTCGACGGGGACGAGATGAATCTGCATATACCGCAGACAGAGGAGGCAAGAGCAGAAGCAGAGACGCTACTCCAGGTCCAGACCCAGCTGATAAGCCCGAGGTACGGGCTCTCAATAATAGGGTGCGTCCAGGATGCCATCTCCGGAAATTACATACTCACCAAAGAGCTGAACCTCCCGAGGAAGGAGGCAATATCCCTGCTGATAAGCGCTGGGATAACAGAGGTATCAGGACTGCCGAAGAAAGAGGTGGTAAGCGGAAGAGAAATTTTCAGCACAGTGCTGCCCAAAGACTTCAACTTCAGGGGCAGGGACAGGGAAGGTAACGAGGTAGTTATAGAGAAGGGAAAACTCAAATCAGGAGTGATGGACAAGAACAACCTCGGGGAGGGCTCAGGGCTCATGCTCAGGAACATCCACAAGATATACGGAGCTGAAGCCACGATAAACATCCTGGGCAAGATATTCATGCTTGGGACACTAACACTGACAAGGTACGGGTTCTCAACAGGACTTGCAGATACAGACCTGCCTAAAGATGCAAGGGAGGAGATAGATCGCAGAATGAAAGAGGCAGAGGACGAAGTAAAGAAGATGATAAAAACATACAGGGAAGGAAAATTAGAGGCATTCCCGGGGAGAACGGTCAGGGAAAGCCTGGAATTAATGATACTCGAGAAGCTTAACGAGGCAAGAAACCTCTCAGGGGAGATAGTTCTCAAACACGCAAGCTTAAAGTCTGATACAATGAAAATGGTGAATTCAGGCGCAAGGGGAACAACACTCAACCTCGCCCAGATGGCGGCATGCGTCGGCCAGCAGGCGATGAGAGGGAAGAGGATAGAAACAGGCTTCACAGACAGGACGCTCTCCTACTTCAAAAGGGACGACCTAAGTCCGGACTCAAGGGGGTTCATAAGACACGGGTTCAAGGAGGGGCTGAATCCCTTCGAGTTCTTTTTTATGGCGACGACAGGGAGGGACTCCCTGATGGACACCGCGCTGAGAACGCCTAAATCAGGGTATTTATACAGGAGACTTGCAAACGCACTTCAGGACCTCAAGGTAGAATACGACTACACCGTAAGGGACCCCTCAGGGAAGATAATCCAGTTTAGCTACGGAGAGGACAGGGTGGATGTCTCGAAGAGCGAGGGCGGAAGGATAAATGTTAAGACGATAATAAGGGATGTAATTGAGGGAAAGAGCTAATCAGGCAATCATGGTGACAAAAATGAGCGATGTATTCAAGGAATATGAGAGGAAGATACCGCCTAAGCTAATTGAGGAGGTTAAAGAGGCGCTCCCCCCCAAAACATCAAGGGAAAGGGTAAAGAAGATACTCGAACATGTGTATCAGGAGTGGCTGTCCTCCTGGGCTGAGCCAGGGGAGAGTGTGGGATTAATAGCGGCTGAGTCAATAGGAGAGCCGGGAACACAGATGACGCTCAACACATTCCACTTTGCAGGCGTGGCAGAGATGAATGTGACCGTTGGGCTCCCAAGAATAATAGAGATACTCGACGGAAGGCAGAAGATAAAAACGCCCATGATGGAGATATACCTCAAGAAAGGCTACCACCAGAAGGAGAAGGTAAGGGAGGTTGCAAGACAGATAAAGGAGACAAAGGCAGGGGAGATAATAAAGGAGTTCGAGATAAACATTGCAGAGATGAATCTTGTAATCAGGATTGACGAGGATGAGATGAAGAAGCTGGGATTAAAGCCGGCAGAGTTAGTCAAGATTCTTAAGAAGGGTGTGAGGGGGATAGACCTCAAGACAGAGAAAGATAGGATAATAGGCAAGCCGTCGGAGAAAGACGCAGGTATAAACAGCCTGTATAAGGCAAAAGAAAAAATAAGGAATGCACACATAGCAGGGGTGAAGGGAATAACCCAGGTCCTGCCTGTAAAGAAGGGGGACGAGTTTGTAGTAGTGACTGCAGGAACAAACCTGGCAGAGATACTCAAATTGGAGTTTGTCGACACATACAGGACAAAAACAAACGACATAAAAGAGACCTACGCCGTGCTCGGGATAGAAGCCGCGAGGCAGGCGATAATGGACGAGGTCTTCAAGGTCATAGAGGACCAGGGGCTTAATGTCGATATAAGGCACATCATGCTGGTGGCGGATACAATGTGCTTTTCAGGGACGGTAAAGGGGATAACAAGGTACGGGGTCGTCGGTGAGAAGGCATCCGTCCTTGCAAGGGCATCATTTGAGACGCCCATAAAACACCTCGTTAATGCCTCGCTCATAGGCGAGGAGGACCCCCTGAAATCAGTTGTTGAGAATGTGATGATTAACCAGCCCGTTCCCCTGGGTACAGGGCTCCCTCAGCTGTCTGTAACATTAGCGAGAACTCCAAAGAAGACTGTTAAGAAGAAGAAAACAAAGGGTAAAGCAAAAAAATAAGCGGTGAAGAAAATGGTCACAAGAGAAGAACTCTCAGCGGAAATTAAGAAGGCGGACGAAGAGGGAAAGCTGGTGATAGGCGCCGAGAGGGTGATAAAGGAATTAAGGAAGAAGAACATTGCGAAGGTGTACACAAGCAGCAACCCCAGGAAAGAGCTGGCGGACGAGGTAAGAAGGAACTGCAGGATAACAGGCATAAGCTATGAAGCAGTTGAGTGGCCTAATGATGAGCTTGGCGTAATATGCAAAAAACCATTCAACATATCGATACTCGGAATTCTCAAATAAAAAGATGGCTTACATGGAAAGGAAAATCTACAATTACAAAATAATAAAGTACATAACAATCTTTGAGACGCTTACAAGGGTCAGCGTGAAGGACTGCTATGAGGAAGAGGGAAGCGTTTATTTCGTGGTCCCGGAATTCATGGCGGCGAAGGCGATAGGAAGAGGCGGGATAAATATAAAGAACCTTGAGAGGGCGTTCAACAAGAGGATAAGGGTTGTGGCGTTCAACAAGAATGTAGTAAAGTTTTTAAAGAACCTTTTAACCCCAGTTAGGATAAAGGAGATAAGGGAAGAGGGAAAGACGATAACCCTCGTTCCTGAAGACAGCATCTCAAGAGGGAAGATAATAGGGAGAAACGCGTCAAACCTCAGAAAACTCGAACGCTCCCTTAAGAGATATTTCGATATTGAAGAGGTAAAGGTTGTTCAGAACAAGAGGTAAAGATGGCAAATAAAGCAAAAGGGATAAACGCAGGAAAAAAGCTCCTTCTGAGAAGGAAGAAGTCGAGATGGAGCAAGAGGGACTATGTAAGGAGAACACTCAATCTTAAAAGGAAATCTGATCCTCTGACAGGGAGCTCCCAGGCGAGGGGGATAGTTCTTGAAAAGATTCAGCTGGAGGCAAAACAGCCGAACTCTGCCATGAGGAAATGCGCGAGGGTCCAGCTGATAAAGAACGGAAGGCAGGTAACAGCTTTTATGCCGGGAGACGGAGCCACCAAGTTCATAAGCGAACACGACGAGGTGGTAATAGAGTGCATAGGAGGAAAGATGGGAAGGTCGAAGGGGGACATCCCAGGAGTCAGATGGCAGGTCATAAAGGTCAACGATCAAAGCCTGTTGGCACTCCTCAAAGGAAAGGTGCAGAAAGCGAGGAAGTAAGATGGGAATAAAGGCTTTTAACAGGTGGAGCGTCGAAGGGATAACCGTCACAGACAAGGGCCTTGAAAGGTATGTCCGGCTCGAGCCAAGGGCTGTCCCAAGGACAGGCGGAAGATACGCTAAGAACAGGTTTCACAAGTCCAAAGCATTCATAGTGGAGAGGCTAATCAACAAGGTCATGGTTCCAGGCCACAAGGGGAAGAAGCACTTCAAGACATCAGGCAGGATAACAGGCAAGGGGTCAAGGGCATATAAAATTGTGGAGGAGGTATTCGCCATTATAGAGAAGAAGCTGAACAAGAACCCTGTGGAGGTTTTTGTAAAGGCGCTTGAGAACGCAGCCCCGAGAGAGGAGGTAATAGCCATAGAGTACGGCGGGGCAAGGTATCCGAAGGCGGTTGAGTGCTCGCCGCAGAGAAGGATAGACATAACCCTTAGAATGATGACGCAGGGAGCCTACCAGAAATCGTTCAACAGCAAGAGAAAGATTTCAGAAACACTCGCCAACGAGATTATCGCCGCCTACAACATGAGCAACACCTCGGTCGCAATAATGAAAAAGAACGACCTTGAGAGACAGGCGGATTCAAGCAGGTAAACACAGCAGGATTCTTAATGGCTTTACTCCCTAATTCTCATTATCCTTATCGACAAATATATAAAAGGCAAGCCATGAAACAAAAATAAGTTGCACCACCTAAATAAGCTCGGAAGGATGAAGTCAGGGTTAAAGAACATTTTCCTAGTGATTCTCGGTGTATTACTATTCCTCTTAATAATAAAGCTGGTGGGGATAAACAGGATTATAGGCTCGTTCAATGTGTTCAGGCCGATATACATCATCCCCTACTTTATAGTTTCCCTCCTGATATTCCTGGGATTCGTCATAAGGTGGTACCTGATTTTAAGAGCGATGGGCGTCAGGGTAAGATTCAGAAGGCTCATCTTTTACAGAATCGCCGCCTACTTCGTCAGCTATGTGACCCCCTCTGCAAAGGTCGGGGGGGAGGGGGTGAGAATCTATTTTCTTATTAAGGACTGCAGGGTAAAATTAGAGAGCGCACTCTCCTCTGTCCTCACGGACAAGATGATTGAGCTGAGCACAAACGCCATCGTCAGCGTGATAGCAGGCATGCTTTTCGTAGCCTCCTTCTCCATGCCCATTCCAATAAGAATAGGAATAATCGCAATCTCCCTAGCCGTCTCATTCCTCATATTCATGATGTATCAAAGAGTGCTGTCAGGGAAAGAGACAATATACAAAATCATATCAAGGCTTCACCTTAACAGACTGCGCATTGTGAGAAGGTACAGGTTCAGCATAATAGAAGCTGAGAAAGAGGTGATAAGGTTTCATAAGAACAGGAAGGAGGTCTTCAGGATAAGCGTACTCATCTCCTTCATCCTGCTCCTGCTCTCAATGGTTGAATTCAAGATGATAACCCTGATGTTCGGCTATCATGTGAGCATGGCAATCGTCTTCTTCATCCTGACAGTTGTGGGCGTCGCCTATATACTCCCACTACCCGGGGCGCTTGGAATCCTCGAGGGAGGGGAGGTGTCCCTCTTCCTCATCATGGGGCTTAAGGGGAGCGTGGGTTTCAACCTCGCACTGCTGACCAGGGTGAGGGACATAATATGGAGCATTATCGGGGCGGCATATCTCTACTCGAGAAACATGAACATAAGCAAATTAATATCCCCTGCCAAGAGCTGGAAGAATAAGCCCAGAGTGGAGTACTTCAAGAGCTGGAAGGTTAAATAAGGTTTAAAGGGGGCGACTAAAGAAAGTTAGACAGAGAGGACAAATGTGTTTGAGCGAACCCTCCTCTTCTTCCCCTTAAATGTAAATGTGATATAACTCTTGGGAAGGGCTATCCCGCCTATAATTGTCAGCTTAGACTTTATGTTGTAGGTTATTATGCGCTCCTCGTAGGGCTCAAATATGGGTATCTCCCACCTGAGTATCGTATTCTTGGAGGGGGTGGAGCTGATTCTTGACGGCTTGAGGGTTCCTACAATAAACGCCTTCTCAATCTGGGCGATGGGGGGAATCTTATCAACAACAGTTATATGCTCAAGCGTGTGACCGGTCCTGTTCCTTATGAAGAGCCTGACCTTAAGCTCTGTGAGGGAATTCTTAGAGCCAATAAATGAGGCGCTCTTTTTGAGAACAACAGGACTCCTGAAGTAGAAGTAGGACACCACAATAAGAAGAAGGACAATGAGGGAAACCACAAAAGAGGTGTAATTGGTGAAGATGTCTATTTTGACCTGTCCTCCGGCAGGGATGTTAAGGTCCCACACAAAGTAGCTGCGCCCCTCAAGAGTCGCAAGGCGGGCATCAGGCGACACCTTCATGAACATGCGGGAAAAGAAGTTAACACGCTTCCTCACGACAGTTTCACGGATGCTGTTACCTGAATTAGAGAATATAAGCGAGATGTGGGATTTGAAAAGACCCTTCTCTGTCTTCTCCTCCTTCTTAAGCTCGGTGAAGGGGATAACCCTGAATGTCTGCGGCGGGGAGGTAAAGACAAATGTGCGGTTATTGAAGGGGAGGTAGACCTCCGCAACCATGATATCGCCCAAAGGCGGCTGATTCCTGGGCAGATTAAGGGTAAAGACAACCCTCTTAGACTCCCCCCTGACCAGATTCACGGTCTTGCTCTTCTCTATAATGCCGCTTTTCAGCCGCACCTCTACCCCTGAATAGTTTTCAGGAACATTATTCTTGAGCGTGACATAGGCGGAGAACGGGTTTCTAGGATCAATCATTTTGGTAATCTCAAGGGAGACGCTTATTGAGGGGGAATACTTTGCGTATCTCGAGGAAGAACTCTTTAAAGAGACTGGTATTCTCTTCTCAACGGCCATCCCGTTTTTATCATCACTGACATCTATTGAGAGGAGGTACTGGCCAGGGGATGCATAGAGGTGCCTTACTGCAATAATAACACTCCTCGAGGAGTTTGGCAGGAGATGAATGTAATAGTCGGAGCGGGGGATTGTGCTTATATCCCAGTCAAGAACATCAGGGGAGCTTATGGAAAGATACCTTTCAACAGTGTGGTCATTGATGATTGTGAGGTTATAGAGAGCAGTCTCATTAGGGAAGATGGCATATTTTATTGGGTCCACGAGCACCTGGAACGAGTGAACAGACGGCAGTGAGATGAGCATGAGGAAGAGAATAACAAGCCCAATCCTGAAACCCCTTTCGTCAACATCCCTGTTTTTAGCGCCCATAGCTCCCCACATTCCACCCTCACACTCTGAGATTTATATATTTTTTGTTTTTATTTTTTGTTTTGAGAGGACAGAAACAGCCGGATAAATGGGGCCGCCGCGATTCGAACGCGGGTTGCCAGCATTCCGTAAGGCGTCAGACCGCCAGGAACCCCAGGCTGGAGTGATAGTCCAACCTACACTACGGCCCCATACAATGCGGTGAACGAAACTCATTTAAAAGCTTATCCCTGAGATAAATCTTTGGGTTAAATTAAACCGTGCTTGCTTCTGATTGAGAATTTGTGTAATTGCCCACCATCCCGGCAATATCAGCCCATTCAGAGTTGTTGATTAAAATCTTCCAGCAGCGACCCCTGCTAACGAAGAATCCCCTAATTAACGGCTTGCATCCAGAAGGGCCTGAAGAGCAGTTGGCATAGTAATCCCCGAATATGCACTGTCCACCCCCATTGGGAGGAAGAAGGCAGATAAATGAGAGGCTCCCCGAGAAGTAGCCCCCTCCCACAGCCACAAAGTCCCTTACGAGCGAGGAGATGTTAAGCGAGCAGTTAGCAGAGTAGGAGAAGGAATCTGCAATTCTGCCAGCCAGTGGTTTAACAGCAGAGAAGTCTGAACTTAGTATGGTAGCGGATTTTGGCATATATGCTGGAAATATAAAATGCCCTTTCTTATAACACTCGCTGAATTCTTTAACAGGTGTAAATGCAGATGAGGAGATAGCAACAGGCCCTGCCCACGGGTCAAAATAGAGCATCCTGCTATCCCCACTGTAAATCCCCTTGATAAAGAATTTTTTATCACTGGCGAAATCAGGGGAGGAACAGGAGGACAGAAACAGGGAGAGCAATACTGCAAAGATGAATAACACAAACGCTGAGTGATTTTTTCTTTTCAAGATGCTCCCTCACATAGCTGACTTAACATAGGCAATCCTGCTTGCGTTGTCCCTCTTCTCCACACGGATAATGCTGTCAACAAAGCTCTCCACCTTGGACTCATGGCTGACGATGATTACCTGGGTTGCATCGAGGCTGTCAAGGACATCCCTCACCTTATCGAGCTGTTCTGAGCTGAAGCCGTCTGTGGGCTCGTCAAGTATGAGTATGCTCCTTGTCTTTATGTTGCTCTCAATGGTGTTTATGACCTTATTAAGCGCCAATCGGTAGGCAAGCGCCAGACTGGTCTTCTCCCCTCCGGATAAGCCGGCTATCTCCGCGTCATAGCCGTTCTGGACGGCTAGCAGAGAGAAGTCGTCGGCAACATCAACATCAAGTGCTTCATCGTCAACAAGCATATTGAACCACTCCCTGAATAAGGAGCTGAATGTGAAGTGGATGTTCGCCATAATCTGCTTCTCCATAAGGGATACAACATTGATGAAATGGCTGTTAAGCCAGTGCCTGAATGCCTTAATCCTGGCTGACATCTCCTTCTTCTTTTTCATCTCCCCAATCGACTTTTTAATTGAGGCGACGGACTCCCTGAAGGCGTCAACCCTCGCATTAATTGCGGACCTCTCGCCGTAGTACTCCCTCTCCTTCGCAGAAAGCTCCTCAACCATTGCCTCCTTCTTTTTCTCACCCTCCTCGTCAAACTCGCACCCTGAGAGGAGGGCCTGATTTTCGGAGAGGGACCCCTTAAGCGCATCAATCTCTGCCTTAATAGCTGATATGTGGGAGGTAACAACAGAAAGCCTCTTTCTCTTCTCATCAAGCAGAGAGCCATATCTCAAAAGCAGTGAGGAGGATTCCCTAATCTTCATAAGGTTCTTCTCCTTCTCCTGAAGGGAGCTAATCTCCGTGGACAATGATTTCTCCCTCTCCCTTAGAGAAGACAACTCATCCCTTACACCCATTATGATTTTATTCTGCTCCTCAAAAACCTTTTTTTTATGCTCCGGGCTGACCCTCTGGAAACATGTGGGGCAGGTGTTCAGGGTGTTAATCTTTGAGATTATCTCTTCTGAAGAAGCAATTTTTTCCTCGTAGGCGGCTATTCTGGACTTTGCATCCATAATCAGAGAGGTGGCCTCCTTAATACGCCTGCGTACAGACTCATTGGAAGAATCAATCATCTTAAGAGAATCATCGCGCCTGAACTCAGGGGGGAGCCCCTCCCTGATGGTGCTGCTCCTGCTGACAAGCTCCTCAATCTCCCCCTTGATTGATTCCCTCTCCTTGGTGTAGGTGGAGAGCTCATTCGTCTTATTTGTGATTGAGACACTGATGGTCTCTATTTTCCTCTTTAGAGAGAGAACCCTCTCCTTCTTCTCCTTCAGCCTGCCCAGCTCCTCTTTTAATGACTTAAGTCTTGCACCAATCTTCTCTATATCCTCACTGAGAACAGCCGCCCTCTTCTTAAGGTTGGCTATCTCCTCCTCCTTCCTTCTTAGCTCCTCCTCTTTAGCGGAGATGCCTGACGAGCCCTCATCCAAATAGGAAGCCCTGACCCTTAATGCCCTCGAGAGTATCTCAGAATTATCAATTATCCGCTTATACCTGTCAATGCCGAATATCCTCCTTATGGTTTCGAGGCGGTCCTCTGCACTCTCGAAGATAATGGACTTCATAGCCTCCTGAGGGGTGTAGACAGTGAACCTGTATATCAGGTCTTCACGCTTCCCAACAACTCCGCCGGGGTAGCCGAGAAGAGAGAAAACCCTTGACTTCATCTCCACAGGGGAGAGCCTGCTCACGACACCGTCCATCACGATGGAGCAATCCCCCTGCTGAACACCTGAAGATTTCTTCTTGAGAGTCCTCTCAATGGTCACCTCCTTTGAATCAATCCTCATTTTAAGGGTTACTGAGCCCGAGGAGGCGCCGTGTCTCAGAAGCATCTTTCCCCCTTCACCCCTCTTCTTAAGTCCGAAAAGGGCAAATTCTATTGAGAGGAGAACAGTTGACTTGCCGCTTCCTATGTCCCCGCTTAGAAGGATAGAGCCCTTGGGAAACTCGATAAGCCCGTCAACATAGCTTCTTATATTCCTCAGGTGGACAGAGAGTATCCTCATTTTAAGCTGCCTATTACACATTAAAGCTGAATAGAGGAGAGCACAACATCAGCATCAAATACCTCCAAGTCATCATAACCCTGGCCAGTGCCCACATAGAGGATGGGCTTTTTTATGGTATAGCTCAGCGAGAGAGCTGCACCCCCCCTCTCGTCAACATCCATCTTTGTGAGGACGACGCCGTCAATATTAATTGCTGAGTTAAACATCCTCGCCTGCTCTACGCAGTCATTTCCCGCTATTGACTCGCCGACAAAAAGGGTTAAGTCCGGCTTGGATATGCGAATCACCTTCTTAAGCTCTTCCATCAGGTTTATATTGCTATGAAGCCTGCCCGCTGTATCTATAAGGACGACAGGAATCTTTCTTGAGGATGCATGGCTGATTGCATCATAGGCAACCGCGGCTGCGTCACTTCCGTAATCATGCTTTATAAGCTTAAATTTCACATTTTTTGAGTGCTCCTCCAGCTGTTGTATGGAAGCGGCCCTGAATGTGTCTGCGGCAGCGACGACCACATCAAGAGAATTCTTAATAAGGAGATTGGCAAACTTAACTAATGTAGTGGTTTTCCCGCCCCCGTTTATCCCCACAAAACAAATAACAACAGGGCTCTTCTCCTTCATCTTATCCCTTACAAAGGATACTATGTCAAAGTCGGAGTGAGAAACAACCTCTTTTATGCTCTTGTTGAGCGACTCTGTAATCACCCTTCCTATGTCCCCTATCTTTATGGAGGAGCCCACAAGGACGCTTTTCAGGTCGTCCTTTATCTTATTAATAACATCAAGGGCGACATTATTCTCCATTAGCGCTATCTCCATCTCCCAAAACAGCTCGTCAAATTTCTTCTCTGATATTTTCTTTGTAAGAACATGCCTGCCCACCTTCCTCAGCAGGCCTCCTCCTTTCTTCTCAAAGCTGTCACCGGCCGGCCGGACCTTCTGGGGCGGCTTTTCCACTGGTTCAGGGCTCTCTTCTGCTGCTTCTGCTGCTTCTGCTTTCTCCTGCCGAGTAGGAGCCTCATACACTTCCTGCGATTCCCCAGGCTCTTCAACCTCCTCCTCGCTCTTGTGTTTTATCGTGTCAATTGCGGACTTTATCTTTTCTTTTAGAAATTTAAACAAATAAACCACCACCCAAAAGAGTTAATATATTATATATTATACATGGTTATACACGCCCGGTGCTCATGGCAACATCCTTCTGGAGCATCTCAAACCTGGCAGATGTCTTCTTAAATTCCTCTATGAGGCTCTCCCTTAACTTTGTCAGCTCATCAAACTGGGAGAGAAGTAATCCACGGGTGTCCCTCACATTTTTCTCAACAACAACATCTGCGCCCACATTGACAACTAATGACTCTGTGTCGAGGAGCCTTGCCTTTGCGTATATTCCAGGGGCGAGATTAACGAGAGTCTCCGAGCCTGCAGACACCCCTGAGAATTCGTCAAGGGCGGCGATGATTGCATTAACATCCTCCAGCTGCGACTCAAGGGTTTCAATCTGCTTTTTTATAACATCAAGCTGGCTCGCGTATAACTGGAGGGCGGAATACTTCTTATTAAGGGTTGCATTATCAGTTTCAACAGCACTCATATATCATTCACCTTCTCTTCTTCACATCTTTCCTTTTAATAATATTGCCATAGAGCTTCTCCATCATAATCCCCATGGGCTGCCTGCTGTATATCTTTTGTATTGAGCGGGATATCATGCCTGATATTGAGACCACCTTCACAATCTTTGAGGGTGAGGAGAGGGGGATGGAGTCGGTTATCACAACCTCGTCAATAGGAGAATTTTCAAGCCTCCTTATCGCATTAGAGGAGAAAAGACCGTGAGTAGCGACTGCGTATATCCTTTTGGCGCCCCTCTTTTTTATCTCCCTTGCCGCAAGGGTTATTGAACCTGCAGTGTCGATTATGTCATCGACAATAACTGCATCGCGCCCCTTCACATTTCCTATAATCTCGACGAGCTTAACCTTGTTATGCTCACTTCTTCTCTTAAACACTATGGCGAGGTTTCCTCCCAAGAGCTCTATGAACCTTCTCGCACGGGTGACGCCCCCGGAGTCAGGGGAGACAATGACAGGATTTTTGAGGTTCTTCTTAAGGAGGTATGAAACAAGGACAGGCCTTGCCTCAAGGTTGTCCCAGGGCCCGTCGAAGAAACCCTGAATCTGCTCAACATGGAGGTCAAATGTGACTATCCTGTCAACGCCTGCCTGCTTAATCATGTCGGTGACAAGCCTCGCGCTTATTGGCTCCCTCGGCAGCGCCTTTCTGTCCTGGCGGGAATAGCCGTAATAGGGGATGACAGCAGTAATTTCATGGGCAGACGCCCTCTTAAGTGCGTCGGTGATTATCAAAAGCTCCATGAGGTTTTCATTAACCGGCGGGCAGGTCGGCTGGAGTATGAAAACATCGCAGCCCCTTACACTCTCAAGAACCCTTACATATATCTCTCCGTCCTTAAATTTCTCGACGGTGAGAGGCGTCACTCCAACACCTATCCTCTGGGAGACGCTCTTCGCAAGGGCAGGATTCGCATTTCCTGCAAGAAATTTTATGTGCCTCTTGTTCTGCATTTTAACCCCCTCTAATCCTCCGGTGGCTCCTTTATGAGCTAATATTTTTAGAAGAGTTTTTTAATATTTAAAGGTTTGGAATAGAAGAAAAGAAATCAGCTGTTCATAAGGTGTATCTCTATCTCCCCAAAGCTCTCCTCCTGCATGAGATTAACCCTCTGCTGGCTGTCTAGGTGGAGAAGGGGGATGAATGTGAACACCTTATCTTCCCTCGTGCCTGTACGGAGAAGCTTTGAGAATGTGAGCGTACTAGCCATGTTTCCTGAGTAGTACTCCTTAACCCTCCTGTAGATGTCCTCGATAATCAGGGAGATGTCAACCCCTTTCTTATTGAGATTGAAGCTGTGTAAGACCCTCTTTTTTGGGGGCCTCCTGTACTGCACCTCAAGCGCCTTCTCAAGGGCATTGACAAGGTCGTATACAGACACCTTACGCTTCCTCGGCTGGGGGATCCTGGGCATAATTGGCTGTTTAATCCTTGATGAATCCCTATAATTGGCTCCCCCCTCATCATAATCCTCCTCGAGAGAGTCGTAAAAGTCCTCATCAGAGTTCTCTGTTTCTGCAAGCAGCCTGTCAAGCTCGAGTATGTCCTCTGAAACGAACCTCTTGGACTTCAGTCTAAGCAGTATTGCTGCTGCGAGGATTGCTTTTCCCGGGACGGTGAGGTCCATCTCTTTAAGTTTTCCGAGGATTTTTATGAAGCGGTTGGCGATAAGGGAGATGTCAATGTCCCAGGGGTTCATCTGCTCGCTCTTAACAAGCTCAAATATTATTGACTGCCAGTGTATCTCCCTCTTTTTAAATATGGCATCAAAGAGTGTTTTTTGAGGGTCTTCCCCGATGAATGAGCCCGGAAGCGAGGAGTCCTTTTTAACTGATAGCAATGTCATGAGTGTGTAATAAACTAAACTAGTATATAAAATTGTCGATAGATGAGAGTTGCTTAAGGCGCGATGCCGAGAGAATAAAGATTGTTTATTCACTCTGCTTTTTAAAACTTTCTTTTTTACACACATTAAAAG
>WALR01000126.1 GCA_015522765.1 Candidatus Woesearchaeota archaeon
CCTAAAATATCTTTTCCATCTTTTTTTATATTGTATATTGCTCTTAGTTCTTTTTCAGACGGGATACTTGTTGTTAGTTTATCAGATAGCTGTTCCGGAATATCAACCCTCTCCACAATACCTTTACCGTCTTCTACTCTTCCAACTAGATATCCCAATCTCATTCTATCCTGAGCCCCTTCAGTCAGTTGCTTAACGATTCGATCAATGGTTGGTGGGTCTATTTGAGTATCCATTTTTACCTCAGTTTAGTTTTTATCTAGTAAGTATAGCAAATATATAAAGCTTTTGGTTCCATAGTCCTTGTAGAGTAGTAAACTATCTTTTGCCTTTACCTTATTCTGCCTCCCCAAAATTACTTTTAGTTTAACACCAATCAAGAGAAATTAAGGAATCCCGTTCAGTATACCTCGACCTGCGGCTCTTCTTTCTCCTCGTCCTCTTCCTTCTTATCCTCCTCTGAGGGCTCAGAAGAGAACATATTCATAAGCCCCTCCTGAGGGGCATTAAAGGGCTCCTCTTTCTGAAGATTCTCATCCATGAGAGCATACAAAACCTTTATCGCCCTCTTAATCTCGTCTTTGCCGTCATGGGCTGTGTCAATTATAATCTTCATGGCCTTACTTATAGAATTGGCATATTTAAAATTTGTTGTTTTAGCCGGCCGCGCATGATTTGTGCATGCAGAAACATAAAATTTAACAAAATTAATATAATAGTTCCTTTCAATCCACCTTTATGCAGAAAAACAATGCTAAAGCAGTAGGGAAGGAGGAGGGCAGGGGAAGGATTAAGCTTGTAATATTCGATTTTGACGGCACAATCGCCGACACCCTCGAAGTGGGCGTGGAGATATACAACACGATAAGCCACAAGTACAATCTGCCGATTATAAAAAAAGAGGAGATTAATGCCCTGAAAGAGTTCTCTTTGAAAGAGCTTCTGAGGCGAATGAAAATCTCTGTATACAAGGCTGTAATGCTCTCCCGCAATCTTCAGGAAATGCTCTCCCAAAGGATAAACTCTGTGAGAGCTTTTAAGGGGGTAAAGGGGGCGTTGAGGACGCTGTCAGATGATCTCCCCCTCGGAATCATATCATCCAATAGCAGGAAGAACATAATGGCATTCCTCGAGAATAATAATCTGCGCAATCTCTTCAGGTTCGTGGAGGGCTATCCTGTCATATTCGGCAAGGACAAAAAGATAAAAAAGATTGTGAACAGGTTTCATGTTAAGCCAAGAGAGGTGGCTTATGTCGGAGACGAGGTGAGGGATGTCCAGGCAGCAAAGAAGGCGGGGGTAGTATCTGTGGCCTGCACCTGGGGGTACAACTCAAAGAGGAGGCTAACCGAGATTAAGCCGGATTTATTGCTGAATAGCGCCTCTGAGCTCCTTTTACTCTTAAAATACAGGGAAGAGGGATAAAATTTATAAGAGGGAGAGTATAACATTAATCTATGAGGAGAAACACTAAGCTTTACCTGGTTGCTGCGATAGCATCGCTTATTCTCTACTTCGCCGGCGTTCTTAGCGGGATGTATGCAACGAGGGTGGTCAAGCACCAGACCGGCCAGGAGATAAGGCTAATGCAGGACTATGTGAACTCGGTCAAGATGAACCTGGAGGACATACAGGTCCAGCAGGCGTTCTTCAACACTCTTGGGGCAAATGACACATGCGGATTTTTCAGGATAGCAATGGATGAGATTAAGAAAAACCTCGAGTTCTTCTGGAAGAACCTTCCCTACAGGATAGAAGAATACGAAAAGATGAATCGCCCTGACAAGAACTATGAGAAGCTGAAAAGGGACTATCTCTTTGTCTCCCTGCGGGCATGGTTCATCTCAAAGGGCTACTACAGCAGGTGCAATTCCGACTTCATCCCACTTCTCTACCTCTACTCGGTCAACTGCAGCGGGTGTGTTCTTGAGGGGCAAAACCTTGACACAGTAAAATACAATATGGGCAAAAAGGGAAACTCCATAATAGTATTCACCGTTGACTCTGACCAGAGGGAGAGCTCCCTCTCAATGCTTAAAAAGTACTACAAGATAAACTCTACGCCTGCAATAATCCTGCCGGACGGCAGCGTCCTTCAGGGGAGAGTCTTCTCTTATGACGAGATAATCAAACTTCTGGAAAAAGAGAAAAATGAGAAAGCCAAGTAACCTCTTCAGGAAGAGCAACCGTTTAATCATATGGGGGTTTGTTTTTGTACTCACATTGAGCCTTGTATCATTCGTAATGGGGCTTCACATGACCGCTAAGAGAAGCCAGAGAACCATAAATAAGAGCCTGCCAGGGGGGAATTATTCTATCGTGTACCACGGGATTACGAGGAGCATGCTCCCAAAGTTCTTTTTTTACCCGTCAATAAAGGGGAGGCAAAGAATGGGAAGTCAATCCGCACAGATTACGATGATAGCCTACCTTAACCCGATGACAAAGGCGTCGAGGGATTTCCAGTCTAAAATCCTGCCCCTAATCAAGAGGGACTTCATTGACAAGGGCGTCATTGCATATTATCCCAAGAACCTCATTACTAAGAGCGACCTTACAAATAATGCGAAAAATGTGCTTTATGCCGCCTGGCTGGAATGCGCCGGCGAGACAGCGCCCGAGAAGTATTGGCTGCTTTATAATAAAATTTTTAAAACCCTGCCCAACAACGCATCATTATTAATAAAAGAGCTGAACATCTCTCCTTCATCATTCGACAGGTGCATGGGCAAGGAAAGCTTTAACACAATCAACCAGGATGTTTACGAAGTAGAGGAGTTCGGGATAAACATCGCCCCGACAGTCTACATAGGCATAAAGGGGAAGGCAAACTCAATCATAAGGGGAACACCAAGCTACTCGTACATCAAGAGGGTAATAAAGTTTGTGGAGACAAGGATAGGAGAATAAGAAGTTGGTTTAAATGGTCAGTCCATACGATGCATCACTGCTGCTTTACAACATAACGCTCATCCCTATAATCTTCTTCTCATTCATATTTCTCTTATTCGCCCTCATAAGCCTTATCATAGGCAACGAGGAGGAAGAAGTAAAGTCCCCTCATCTGAGCAAGGTGCCCTTTGTGAGCGTCCAGATACCCGTGTATAATGACGACTGCGCCAACAAGTGCGTTGAGATGTGCGAGGAGTTTGATTACCCCAAGGACAGATACGAAATAATCATTGTAGACGACAGCACTAACAGGAAGATAGCAGGGATGCTTAAAGGATACGCAGAGAGGAATCCTGCACTTGTAAAGTACATCCACAGGGACAACAGGGACGGCTTCAAGCCCGGGGCGCTTAAGAATGCGATGTCAATAACAAAAGGGGAGCTGATAGCAATCTTTGACTCCGACTGGCGGCCAGAAAAGAACTTTCTCAGGAGAATCGTAAAGCCGTTTATTGAGGATGACAGGGTGGCAATAGTTCAGGCAAAGCAGGGAATAGTCAATCTGAACACGAACCTCATCTCGAGATTTGCGGGCTACCTCCTGATAATACTCC
>WALR01000127.1 GCA_015522765.1 Candidatus Woesearchaeota archaeon
CATTAATGTTTTTCACAACTTATGAATGATGAATTTGTTGAAAGGGAATATGAAGAAAGGATACTCGAAGGGTTAAGAATGCTCAAAGATAATGGGCTTGTCCCCGAGCTTGATAAATTTGTCCTGCCTACACTAAAAATTCTTCCTTACAGTGCCGGAGCATTCTATACCTTTGCAGCAATAGTCTACGCCAGCGAGAAGAAGATTAATGAAGAAAAATCGCAGTCAGACTCACAGCTTCCCATAGAACACATCATAAGGGAGCTTGGTTCATCGAACATGGTCTCTGCGTTCAGTGAGATTGAAGAGACAATGTCAAAGTATTTCTTTAGATTAATGATAGATAACGATCCGCACAGAAAAGAGCTCCTGTTTGCCTATAACAGCTATGGAAGGATTTTATTAATGATTAAGAAGGGTATCGAGGATTATAACACCCGCCTGAATTAGCTACTCCCTAAGAAAATCTATCTTCTTAATCTTTTTCTTTGCATCCCCCATCTTTTTGTCAAAGCCAACAAGGAACGCCTTCATCAGGGAGCACGCCCTCTGCTTGCACTCCCCACACATTATCCTTCCCTCCCTGCACTCCCTCCTTATCTCCTCAAGCTCCCTGTCATCCTCTATGAGATGCTGTTTGTAAAGCTCGAAGACCATGCATTTATCAGGCTCACCCCCCTTCTTTTTCTGAAGCTCAACAGATTCTCTTCCACCGGTGAGAGCCCTCTTAATCTTCCTGCATGCCTCATCAGGACTTGAGGGAAGCTCAATCATCCCCTCAGGCCTCGACTTCGACATTTTGGAGGAGCCGTCAAGGCTCGGCATGAACTTAAGGTAAAGCGATGAGGGAACAACATACCTGCTCCTCTTCATGCGGTTGATAACATCCCTTGTAAGCCTTATGTGAGGATCCTGGTCTATGCCTACAGGTATAACCCCGAGGCGCCTCTTCCTCTCCTGCGGATAAAGTATATCTGCTATCTGGGTCACTGCCGCCATTATGCGCGGCGGGTCTGCATTGCCGTAAACAGCCCTGAACTCATTAAGGGTTACCTTGCCGCTGAAGCGGTAGGCATTATTCATGACTGTCTTATTATCGGACTGGAAGTAGAAATGGGTCTTCTCAGGGTTAATTCCGAGAGCAACATATGCTGGAATATAGAATTCAAGCGCCCTCTTCCTCGCCTCTTTAAGGGAGACGCCTCTTGCAGCAGCCGCCTCGAGGTCAGCCACCAGTATGAATGTGTCTGCGCCGTGCTCCTGGAAATAAGCTATGGTCTCCACCACGCTCTTAGTGCCCAGATGGATGCGGTCAGCCGTCGGCATTATCCCTGTCAACGCGTAGTAATCCTTACCCTTGCTTATTGCCTCTGCCAGCTCCCTCTGGCCCCTTGCAGAAAACACGACGCCGCGCCTCATAAGCCTGCTCGGAGAGGGGAAAAGCTCCCTCCTAAAGCCGGCTATGCCGAAACGCCTGGCTATCTTGTCATAATCGTACAGCTCTGAGCCGTACACATCTATAAAGTCAGAGTCACCTTTCATAAAACCATAAGAGTGTGTGGATATTAAAATCTTTCTTTATTTTGCCCACATTGATAAATGGAAAAGTTTATTAACCAGCTCAATGATGAAATGAGGGGGGGATTAAATGTTTGATGTTAATAATATCAATATAGCGATTGTCGGTGTTGGGGGAGCAGGGAATAACACCTTAACAAGGGTTCACAGGATTATAAAGGGCCAGAAGGAGGAGTTTAAGAATAAGATTAAGGGAAGGATTAAGAGCATAGCAATAAACACTGACACCCAGGACCTCCTCTTGTCAGATGCAGATTACAAGGTGCTCATAGGGGAGCACAGCACAAGGGGGAGGGGTGCGGGCAATGACATTTCTAAGGGATTCAACGCAATGCTGGAATCAGCAGATGCTGTTAAGAAGCACCTGAAGGGTGCAAATCTCGTTTTCATAACAGGGGGCATGGGCGGAGGAACAGCGACACTCTCCTCCTCCCTCGTCGCGGAGTGGGCCAGGCAGCAGGGCGCAATCGCTGTCGCCGTGGTGACAGTGCCCTTCTCGGCAGAGGGACTTATTAGATACTCAAACGCCGTTAAGGGGGTGCAGGCACTTCTCAAGTCTGCGGACACAACAATCGTCATACAGAATGACAGGCTGGCTGAGACCGTCCCGACCCTCCCTTTGAACCTTGCATTCAGATTCTCTGATGAGGTCCTCTCAAATGCAATAATAGGAATAACAGATGTCCTGTTTAATGTTGGGCTCGTCAACCTTGACCTCGCGGACATAAGCAATGTGATGAGGAACAAGGGCATAGGCCTTATGGGCTTTGGGGAATCAGGCGGCAGGAAGAAAGTGGTGAACGCCTCCTCAATCGCACTTGAGAATCCTCTGCTTAACACGAGCGTTAAAGACGCTGAGGGAATATTTGTTCATATAGCAGGAGGAAATGACATGACGCTTATGGAGGCGCATGAAGCAGTTAAGACCATTGTTGATAATGCCCCTAATGTCAGGAATATTGTCTGGGGCGCAGAGGTAAGGAAAGATTTAAAGGGCAAGATGCGCGTCCTCATAATCGCTACAGGAATGAAGGAGCTGGTCCTAAGCAACAAGTTCAGGGATGTCGAGAGGGCGGTAATTCTCTGATTCTTTTACCCACCATCTTAAGCCCCCTGTCAAACTCGTATATTATTGGAACCCCCGTCGGTATCTCCAGATTCATTACCTCATCCGCAGGCAGCTCCTCCAAATAGGTTGCTATCGCCCTCAGGCTGTTGCCGTGGGCAACTACAAGAACATTCTCTCCCCTGCCAAGCTCCCCGATTATCTTATCCTTAAAGTAGGGAAGGACTCTTTTAAGCGTGTCCTTAAGGCTCTCGCCTCCCGGCGGCGGCTCGCTGAATGAGCGCCTCCACCTCCTCACCTGCTCCTCGCCGTACTTCTCTGCTGTCTTCTTTTTGTTAAGCCCCTGCAGTTTTCCATAGTACCTCTCGGCTATTGCAGGGCTCTGGTAGATTGGAAACTCCTCTCTCTCCCCGGAGTAATGCTCCCTCTCCTCCATCTCACGGTTGTCATGGTGATGGATTATGGGCGTTTTCTTTGTCAGCGAGGGGAGCATTATAAAGAGTGTCTGGACCGCTCTCGTCAGGTGGGAGACAAATGCGCAGTCTATCCTGATGTCCTTAAGCAGGTCTGCCGCATGCCTTGCCTCCTCGACGCCCCTGGATGAGAGGGGAACATCAACCCAGCCTGTAAACCGGTTATCCCTGTTCCAGACTGATTCGCCGTGCCTCACAAGGATTATCCTTCCGTAGACCTCCTCCCTAATTTCCTTTTTCATATTTCCAAGAGGTAAAGACAGCCCGCCATATTTAAAGATTTCCTGAATTCTCAGTGATTATCTTGGCTGGTAGAATCTGTTCTCCTCGTATCCTTCTTTAAGCCCGCCCTTTATGGCTATCTTCTCATTGCAGAATACGCACCTGTTGTCAGGGGTGAGGTTCCACTGAATGATGTTGAAGCCAAGCCTCTCAACAACCACCCTTCCGCACTTGGGGCAGTGGGTATTCTCGAGTTCATGGCCCGGCACATTCCCTATGTAGGCATACTTGAGCCCCTCCTCCTTTGCTATCTTCCAGTGCTTTTCAAGTGTTTCAACAGGTGTCGACGGATAATCCGCCATCTTGTACTCAGGATGGAATCTCAGGAAATGAAGCGGAACTTCATCCCCCAGATTATTGATTATCCATTTTACAAGCTCCCTCGCCTTCTCCAGGTTATCCCCTACTTTAGGAATGACAAGGTCTGTTATCTCAATATGGACCCCCTGCTTCTTCAGGATTAGGAGGGAGTCAAATATCGGCTTCACCTTATGCACGAGGGCGAACCTGCCGAGAAACTCCTTGTCCGCGTTCCCCTTGAAGTCAACGGTTATGGCGTCCAGAAATGTTGAGGCGTAGCGCGCTGACTCGGGCGTCATGAAACCGTTTGAGACAAAGACATTAAAAAGCCCCTTCTTCCTCGCGAGTAGCGCTGTGTCATGGGCGTACTCCATGAATATTGTTGGCTCGTTGTAGGTGTATGCTATGCCGTCGCATTTGTTTTCGACTGCAAGCCTTACCGCCTCCTCCGGGGGGAGCTCCTCACCCTCGACGACCCTCCTCTGGCTTATATCATAGTTCTGGCAGTACTTGCACGCCCAGTTGCACCCTGTCGTGCCTATGGAGAGCACCCTCGATCCAGGGTAGAAATGGGAGAGCGGCTTCTTCTCTATGGGATCCACATGGACGACCGCCGCCTTCCCATAGTTCAGGAGGACCAGCTTTCCACCAATATTTTTTCTTACGCCGCAGAACCCTGTCTGCCCGGGCTTAAGCCTGCACCTCCTCGCGCAGGCGGTGCACTCGACCACTTCTCCAATCTTTTTGTAAAGCTCTGCTTCCCTTTGCATTTCCTATTGTAAATGTTACACAGGAATTTATGTCTTTCTATTATTAAAGAATAATTTACGGAAGCATCTTCTCGGGGTGGGCGAGCTTCTGGGGGAGGTAGTCTGATATCACAAAGTTGAGCCCATGCTTTGCGAGCGCCTGCTGCTCTGCCCTTACCTTCATGCTTATAAGCTCCTTTATCGCCTTCTGCCATTCCTTATGGTAGTAGACAAAGGGGTCGTTCTTCAGTGCATCCTTCCCCCTCTTTATGTCGACATCTTTCAGGGGATGGGTGGGCAGCTCGTAGTCTATGATGTCCTGGGGCGTTATCCCTATGAGTTTTGCTTTGGGAACGCAGAAGTACTTGTTTATGTGGGCTGCATTTCCAGAGCCCACCTTTAATGTCCTGTATATGTTCATCCATCCGTAGAAGTCTCCGTCGACAAATCCGTAGACAGGAAGGTTCTTCTCGTCGCTTAGGCGCCTTATGAACCTCCGGCACGCCCTCGTCGGCACGCCCCCCATGCTTATGAGTATGGCGTTAGCCTTCTTCCAGTAGTTGTGCTTGACAAGCCTCTGGAACATTCCTGCAGTCTCTATCGCGAGTATGAACTTTGCGTCTGTCTCGAACTTCAGATGCTCAACATTAATAGGTATTGAATACGCCCCGCTCCCAAACTTCGTGCAGTCAATTGTTATCTCCTCCCCTGTCTCGGGGTCCATATCGATTATCTTAAGGCTGCCTGCTACATCTCCCCCCTTCTCCTCGGGAACGAATCCCAGCTGCTCCCTGTTAAGCATGAACATCGCCTCTATGTCATCCATCACGCCGTCTGACTCCGGCTGCTCCCTGAACCTGGCATCCCCCCAGTTCTTCGACACATAGTAGGTCTCCCTCTTGGTCGCCATGTCGTTAGTGCTGAGTATCTCCTTTGAGAAGGACATCATCCTCAGGGTCTGGGCGAATGTCTTTATTGTTGACACTGTGAGTGTCCTCTCCTTCATCCGCCCCTTAATCTCGAAGTAGCCCTTCTGCGGGTCATAGTTTACATTGTTAAGCGACCTCACAGGCATCTTAAGCTGGGGCTGCCTCCTCTCGAGGATTGACTGGTAGACCTCCCTTCCGATATCAACTATCCTCTTAAGAACGCCCTCCCTGTTCCTCTTCATAAATTCAAGGTTTTCCTCTTTCATCATTCTGCCTCTGAATCTTCTTCATCCGGTTTAGCTATTGACGCCAGCTCCTCGTCGTAATCAGTGTTTTTCGAGGGGTCGAATCCTACATTTTCCAGCGCCCCCCTCCTCTTCTCAAGTATCTCCCTTAAGAGCTCCTCTGCCCTCACCCTCTCCTGCTCCCTCAGCCCTATTATCTCTGCAAGCGCCTCTCCGACATGTGGGAGGTACTTTTCTATGTAGCTCCTCTTCTTTACCTCGTCCCCGACCCTCCTCTTCTTCCTTATGTAGCCGCCGAGCTTTCTCCCGCACTCCTGAAGTGCAAGCTTAACCTCCTTTATTATCTCAGGGTAGTGGGCTACCGCCTCCTTGCTCTCGCTTGTGAAGGGGACCCATACGCTTGCCATGTGAACGATGATTGTTAGCGGGCCGACGGGAAGAGAGCCCTGGGGCTGGTTGAGCCCGTAGTTCCTCCAGGAAATGGATGACGCCGCCTGGGTGATTGCACATCCGCCCTGCTGGTAGAGCAGGGGCACCCTGTTCGCAAACCTCATGAGCCTTGCCTTCTGGTCTGCCGGCTGCGCCCCGCCATAGGCGATTGCCACCTCGATGACAAAGGGGTTTCCCCTGTAAACTGCCGGCGGCCTAGAGACAGAGGCATAAAATTCCGCATTAATCTCCTTCCTTAATCCCTTCTCGAGCAGCTCTGATGTTATCGGTGAGATGCAGTCGCTTGGAGGGGCTATTATCTTTGTTCTCCTTATGCCCTCCATGAGTTTCTCGACCATCTCCCTGCTCATGCTCCTCGGCTTTGTTGTCGGGAGCAGCGCGGCATTCTCGCATATCTGGTTTGCCGTCCCGGAGCCGACCCTTGTGAACTCTGTTGTTAGGAAGCTGTGGAGGGTCCTTGCCTTTGTCCACCTGAGCATGTTCATGAGGAAGCCCAGCTCCACGCCGTATGGGTGCGGCTTTATCTCAACAGGCGCCCTTGGAAGCCTGTCGGTTGCCCTCGCGAATATCACCTGCTCCGCCTTCGGGTTCGTGTAGATTAGGGTGACATGGGGATTGACTATCGCTGTCTCCTTGAGGTATTCGTCAACGCTCTGGAGCCCCTTCTGGTAGACCGCTTCAAGGTCCATCTCTATCCTTACTCCGTGCTCCTTCTCCCAGAAGACTATCTCTTCCTTCAGTATCTTCGGGGCGTTCCTCTGGGTGTCTATCCTCAGCTCGTAGTAGTGCGCCGGCCTGTCAGGGGATATCCTTGACTTTATCTTGACTGCCCTCCCCGTAGTAATCTGGGAGTAGAGCACTGCCGCGCTTATCCCTATCCCCTGCTGGCCCCTGCTCTGGCTGAGCTTGAAGAACTTGCTCCCGTAGAGG
>WALR01000128.1 GCA_015522765.1 Candidatus Woesearchaeota archaeon
GATATTTCACCTTCTTAAAGACCTGTAATCATTAATAATACTCTCAGCCATAAAATCAGCGCTCACCGACGAGTTTATAGACTTAAGCGGGATAAATGCAATTGAGGAAAAATGCTCTGCATCCTTGATATAAATGACATTCAGCCCGTACTTCTTTTTATACAATCCCTCTCCTTTAATGTCCCTGAATAAAGAAACAATTATAATACTCATCTTGTGTATGGCCGCCCTCACCTCTTTAGGGAGCGGCGAGAAGTTAGCTATAACTACGAAAGAGAACTCTCCAAGATTCAGAATTGTCTTCTCACTGACACTGCTTAATGAATCGAAGAAGGGCGCCACTACAAATCTCTCAATATGACTTATTATGTTAATCAGCCTTTGATACTTCTTATTCATATCAGAATAAGCCCTTCTAATAGACGCTAATTCATCCTTAAGAGTGCTTGATTCCGGCAGGACATGTTTAATTTGCCCTACACTACCCCCACTTGTCTGCCTGGCAGACAGGCTTTTCATTAGTATGTCATACTTCTTTTTGAGGGATGAATTTGACTTCTTTGCAGAGCTGAGGGCTGACCTCAGAAACCTCTCCCTCTTCTCATACTCCTGAATAATCCTCCTCAATTTAGCCTCTTTATTCTTCACATGGCTGGGCGCTCCTCCAAGAGAATCTTCAGATTTTTCAGCGGGTTTAGGACGGTTCTTCTCCCCTTCCTTTCTCTTCCTGATAACTGACAGGGCAGCAGGAATATTCGCTGCATACCCCTTAAGGATAAGAATCGCGGCCTCGTTAAACAGCTCCTCCATGCCCCTCCTCCTGAGCCCCCTCTTAATCCTCTCCAGATGGGGCTTAATCCTTGCAAGCGAGAATAAAGCGCTTGCCAGTGCATCTCTCTCATGGTCATTCGCGGTAGTGTACTTTGAGGTAAGCTCTTTTTTTAGACTGACAGGCAGGTCCTCCTCTGGGGAGAGCAGGCGTGCATTAAAGTTGGAGGCAACCCTCGCGACGAATGAGGGCGGGTTTGCCTTATCGCACCCTACCCCGACAACACGCCCCTCCTTGGCTATTCTGGCTATTACAGATGATAATCCTGCATCCCTTTTAGAGAATAAGAGTATGAGCCTTCCTGACAAGTCAATTATCGCACATCCTGTTGTCGTACCCGGGTCAATGCCTACAATAATTCCTTTCCTGCCATTCTCAGGACTCATTAATGAGGACTCTCTTCTCATATATGCCCCCTCATAAGAATTGTTTCAATGGTTAAATATAAAAAGGTTATGAATAAGCAGGTGATAGTGGGCAGGATGAAGGCAGAGGGAACAATAAAAAATGAGGGTGTTAAGAAAGAGCTAGTTGAGGGAGCCACCCGGATAATAACATACACCTCCAACATACCCAGCAGGAAGATGAGGGTATTCTACAATCCCCTTATGAAGATGAACAGGGATATGACAATACTGCTGTTAAGGACACTCTCAGAGAGAGATAATCACCAATTACAAATCTGTCTGCCCCTTACAGGGAGCGGGGTAAGAGCCGCAAGGATAATCAGGGAGGCGCCTGAATGCATAAAGAGGATGGTTGTAAATGACCTCTCAGGAGAGGCAATGACTCTCGCAGAGGAAAACATTAAGAATGCTATAACTGATGTTGACGGCAGGCTGGATCCTGAAGGGGATTGGCTGAAAGTTCTGTCAGAGGATGCTAATAAGGTGCTAATGGAGGAGGGGCGCTTTGATTATATAGACATAGACCCATTCGGCTCGCCAAATCCCTTCTTAGAATCTGCGATAAGGGCCCTCTCAAAGAGGGGTGTGTTGGCAGTAACTGCAACAGATACAGCAGCATTGACAGGGACATATCCCCATGCAACAAGGAGGAAATACTGGGCGCGCTCATTCATTACGGATTTTATGCATGAATCAGCACTCAGGATACTCATAAGAAAGATACAGCTGGAGGCGTGCCAGTACGGCAGGGCGTTAATGCCTGTATTCTCATATTACAGGAACCATTATGTCAGGGTGTTCTTGAGATATGAGAATGGAGCAAGGGGATGCTCTCCCATATTGGATAGGCACAGGGCAATACTCTTCAATATGAGAACAAAAGGGCGCAGAATATATGAAGACGGCAGTCATTACAAAGAGGAAAA
>WALR01000129.1 GCA_015522765.1 Candidatus Woesearchaeota archaeon
ATGTGGCTGAAACAAACGCGCCTGGGATGAAGCTCAGCCCAAGCACGAGGCTATATGCGGCGTTGTACCATCCGACAACCTCGTATGTCTTCATGTAGCCGAGCATTAAAGTGTCGAGTCTGAAGTAGATGAACGAGAACACGGATGTAAGCCAGAAGGGGATGGACTGCTTTACTATGCTAAAGTATTTTCTGAAGCTGAACCTCAGCCTTACCAGTATGCCGTGCTTGACATATACAAGGATATAGGCAACTACAAAGGCGAGGAAGTAGGCAATTACTAGGCCAATCATTAACCCGTAGATGCCGAACAGCGGGATAAAGAGCAGGATTAGGGCAAGTGCGGACAGCCTCTCCAGGAGGATTGTTACAGTGTATATCTCCGCCTGCTCAAGAGCAAGAAAGAGTGTTGTTATAGAGTATCTTAAGGTATCAAAGAGGGTGGCTGCTGCGGCAAGCAGGACTATTATCAGCATTGAGGGGTCTTCCTTCTTTGAAAAGATGAATATAACTGGTGCTATAATCATTAGTGCAAAAAAAGTCACGCTTCCCTTCAACGAGAATAAGATGTTTATCAATTCCTCTTTTTTGTTGTGGTTTTTGGCTATCTCTCTGAAAATAAAAGTGTCCACGCCCAGCTCACTGGCAATAACGAACAGGCTTATAAAGGCAAAGGCAAACGAGTATTCTCCAAGACCGGCACTGCCAAGATAGCGCGCGATTATTATGATTATGAAGAAGCCGACTATCTTATCAATCACGCTTGCGCTCACAAGCGACAACGCATTCTTAACTATCCTGAGCGGTTCTTTCATTAACCTGCCTGTGAGAGTGCATGTTTATATATTTTCTTACTCTCCTATCGCTTCGTCATAAATCCGCTTCAGTTGTTTGTTGCGGTGCTTTATTGAGAATCTTCCTTCTTCAACAAGTGCTCTTCCATATCTGCCCATCTTTCTTCTTAATGATGGATTATCTATTAAAACTCTTAGTTTCTCCACAAGTTCTTCTACTACATTATTATCTATTCGCTTTATTGCCGTGCGAAACTCTTCTGACTCGGTGTTAGGGATGAAACCACGAATATAATACGGAACCCTTGATGATTTCTTTATCAGAAAGCCATTCTTGCCGTCCTCAACTAGCTCTGGCGTGGCCCAAACATCAGTGGCAATGATTGGAAGTTCGTAACTCATAGCTTCTATCAACACCATGCCCGGTGTCTGGTGTCCAGGGAATATGAAGATATCACTCTCTTTGAATAATCGGTCTAATTCTTCCCGTTTAAGAATATAATCATATATCCTAACATTCCCTAACCGTTCCATTTCCTTCTTAATTTTAACAGGCGCAAATGTTCTCGCTATTAATTCTACATTCTCATATTCTCCCATTATCTTCTTAAACGCTTCAAAAACAATGTGCGCTCCTTTAGAATAGTAATGCTGTGGAAAATTGGCAGAGCCTACAAACAATATTTTGACTTTGGCCTTATTAAATTTCTTCCTGAATGTCCGAGGATGGACCGCCAGTGGGACCACATCTATTTTATCCACAAATCCTTCAGAATTAAGATTCTCGGTTATTGTTCTTTTGCACGCCTCTGTCCATGGAAGAATTCTTTTACAGTATTTAGAGGATAATAAATTCTCAATCTTTTTCTTTCTTCTGTCAAACATGCCTAAATCATACCCTACAAAGGAGGTTACATGCTCTAAGTCAACTACCCAGGGAAATTTCTTCCTTACAAGAAACCCGCCTGAATGGATAAGAGAAGTGTTCTTAGGAAGAGCGAGTCTTTTGTAAAGAAAATCTTTTAGCACAACTGTATTAATAAACGGCTTAACCAGCTTCCTGTAGGCAAGGTTAAGCAATCGGAAGTCATTTACCTTATAAAGTGGCGCAGTGATTTTTTTCTCATAAATATATTTATATCCCTTCGGAGGGTATCTTAAAAGCTCATAATACAATGAGTGAATCTTTGGCACATAGGTATAGAAATATACCTCTCTTAGCGGATGTTCATTTTTTCCTTGTACCATTTTATTGTTTCTTTTAATCCTTCAATAAGGGGCACTTTCGCTTCAAACCCCAGTATTTCTCTTGCCTTCTTCGTATCGCACACCCTTCTTGGTTGTCCTGTGGGCTTTGTTTCGTCAAACTTGATGTTTACCTCTCTTCCGGACAACTCCACAATCATCCTGGCAAGGTCTCCTATGGAAACTTCTTCATCAGAGCCTATGTTCACCGGATCTGCCTTCGGATATTTTTCTGTTGCAAGAATCAAACCTTCCACAAAGTCTTTCCAATAAATAAATGAACGGCTCTGTTCACCGTTACCCCACACCACTAAGGGATTGTCCCCTCTGAATATCTTTACAATAAGGGATGAGATAACATGAGCGGTTTCAAGATTAAAATTGTCTCTTGGCCCATAAGTGTTGAATGGTCTTACAATTGCAATCTCCATCCCATACTCCTCATAGTATTTTCTTGAAAGGTATTCTTCCATTCTCTTTGCCCAGCCATAACCCTCATTTGCCGGATCTGGTGATTCTTTGAATCCATCTTCCTCATTTATAGGCATCTTGCAGTATCGGGGGTATACACAGGCAGAACTCACAGTAAGAAATCTTTTGACTTTATTTATTCTGGCTGCTTCAATTATTGGGATAAAGAGAGAGATATTATCCCTGAACATTACAGATGAGTGCTTGGAGTTAAAATCAACTCCTGCTACCCTCGCAGCAAGGTTCATGACAATATCCTTGTCTTTCGTTGCTTCTAGAGCAAACTCATTATCCCTTAAATCCCCCTTAAAAACCTTCACCTTGTCTATCACACGGCTTAGGTTTGGCAGGTCATTCCGCTTATGAAAGGTGGTAACAGTGACATCTGCACCTCTCTTCACAAGCTCCTCAACAAGATGGCTCCCTATAAACCCTGAGCCTCCTGTCACCAACACTCTTTTTCCTTCCCAGAAATCCGTCATCTCAATCGCCTCTTTCAGTGTTTGACTTTGCCGCTTTCATGTCAGCATCAACCATTATTCTTACCAGCTGCCTGAATGTTACCCTCGGCTTCCATCCTAAGATTCTTCTTGCCTTGCTTGCGTCTCCGCACAGCAGATCAACCTCTGCAGGCCTGTAATACTTAGGGTCTATCCTTACATACTTCTTCCAGTCGAGGCCTGCGTAACTGAACGCTTCCTCCAGAAACTCGCGCACACTGTGGGTTTCCCCGGTTGCAATAACAAGGTCCACAGGCTTATCCTGCTGGAGCATCATCCACATTGCCTCAACATAGTCAGGAGCATACCCCCAATCTCTTTTGGCATCAAGGTTTCCTAGGTAGAGGTATCTCTGCCTTCCGAGCTTTATATTTGCTATGGCCCTTGTTATCTTTCTGGTTACAAAGTTCTCCCCTCTCCTCGGGCTTTCGTGGTTGAACAGGATTCCGTTGGCTGCAAAGATTCCGTAGCTCTCCCTGTAGTTGACCGTGAGCCAGAATGCGTATACCTTGGCGCATGCGTAAGGACTGCGTGGATGAAAGGGTGTTTCCTCATTTTGCATAGGCGTTTTAACCTTGCCGAACATCTCACTGCTTGACGCCTGGTAAAACCTTGTTTTCAGGCCCGCCCTTCTCACTGCTTCGAGTATGCGCAGTGTGCCGAGTCCTGTTACATTGCCTGTGTATTCAGGTATGTCGAAGCTCGTCCTTACATGACTTTGGGCTCCCAGGTGGTAAATCTCGTCCGGCTTAACCTCCCTTATTATCCTGCTTATTGAGCTTGAATCTGTGAGGTCGCCGTATATCAGGAAGAACCTTGAGCCGCGCTCATGCGGATCCTTGTAGATGTGGTCTATCCTTCCGCTGTTGAATGTGCTTGCAGCCCTTCTTATCCCATAAACTTCGTAACCCTTGTCAAGCAGGAACTCCGCCAGATAGGAGCCGTCCTGCCCGGTTATCCCGGTTATTAATGCTTTCTTAACCATGAGCATCACCTTCTTATGCTTAACCTTGCAACCGTCCAAAAAAACCTAAGCGGCTGCTTGATAAGATTCATCTTTGACTTCCCGTATCTCCTGTCTTTAAATGTTACTGGTA
>WALR01000130.1 GCA_015522765.1 Candidatus Woesearchaeota archaeon
AATGTCCTGTATATCTTGTCTGTCAGATTAATGACATTGATTATCTCTTCCTTTGCCTGCTCAGGCAGGGCGAAGATGTGGGCGTCGTCCTGGGTGAAGGACCTTACCCTGAATAAACCTGATAAAACCCCGCTGAGCTCGTGCCTGTGGACAATCCCGAACTCGCTTATCCGCAGGGGGAACTCCTTGTAGCTGTGCTTCCTCGTCTTGTAAACAAGGATGTGGCCCGGGCAGTTCATGGGCTTGACTGCGTAGTCCTGATTGTCAATCTTCACAAAGTACATGTTCTCCTTGTAGTGGTCCCAGTGGCCGCTTTGCTTCCATAAACTTACATGCATTATAAGCGGAGTCCTAAGCTCCTGGTAGCCGAGCTTTCTCTGCTCCTCCCTCATAAAAGAGACAAGCTCATTGAGTACGACTGTTCCCTTTGGGTGGAAGAAGGGCATGCCTGGCGCTTCGTCGTGGATTGAGAAAAGGTCGAGCTCCTGTCCAAGCTTTCTGTGATCCCTCTTCTCCGCCTCCTCCTTCCTCTTAAGATACTCCTTAAGCATCTCTCTTGAGGGGAAGGATATTCCATAAATACGCTGTAGCTGCTCCTTTGAGGAGTCTCCATGCCAATATGCCCCGGATATCTTCGTAAGCTTAAACGCCTTTATGTAGCCTGTTGAGGGGAGGTGGGGCCCCCTGCATAAGTCGGTGAATGAGCCGTGGGTGTAAAATGTGGGATTCTCTATCTCCTTAAGCAGCTCCAGCTTGAACTTATTGCCTGAGAGGGCTTTCTCTGCTTCTTCCTTGCTGACCTCCCTCCTCTCAAATGGAAGGTCCGCCTCTGCTATCCTCTTCATCTCTTTCTCTATCTCTGCTAAATCACTGGGCTTAAAAGGGGTCTCCCTGTAAAAATCATAATAAAACCCCTCCTCAATGGCCGGGCCTATCGTTAGTTTTACAGAAGGGAAAAGGTTGATTACAGCAGATGCCATAAGGTGGGCTGAGCTGTGCCAGAATGTTCTTCTGCCGTCCTCATCGTCAAATGTCAGAAGCTCAATCTCAGAGTCTTCCCCTATTTCCGAGTTGAGGTCTATCAACTGCCCATTGATTCTCCCGACAAGAAACCTTTTGTAGGTGTCAGGATAAGCCTTTTTCAATGCTGAAAGCAGTCTTTTGTCCTGCCCCAGACTCACAGATTTTCCCTCTTTCCCCTCTACCTTGAAAATCAGATTGACCATTTGCACCCCTCCACTGGTATTCCAGCCATTAACAATAATACAATTTTATTTAAATGTTTCTTAAGGAATAGGGCAATCTTGAATATTGCCTGCCCCTCTAGTCAGGATTGCATCCTCAAAAAGATAAATAATATAAATGGGTTGGTACTAATTGGTGTAATAAATAAAAAAGAGGAGATGATGGCATTGCTGGCTCTTGCAGAAATAATAAACAGGATGAATGGCGGCACAGGGTGGCTCTACAAGATTGTCCTGGTAATAGTTGTTCTCGTTCTTCTGAGATTATTTGTCATGCTAAGCAAGAAGATAACCCTCCAGATTGTGCATAAGACGAAGACAGAACTTGACGACCTGATTGTCGGGGCACTTGACATGCCCTTCACAGTTGTAATAATCCTTCTGGCAACCAAATACCTCATGAATTTACTGCTCACCTCCTCTCTGCTGGTTGTAACCCAGAAGGTTCTAAACGCGACAATAATCCTTTTCTTCACAATAGCAACCGCGCGGGTAACAAAGATACTCCTTGAATACTGGGGGAAGAAATTTAAGGAGAAGACGAGGTCAAGCATGGACACCGCGGTGCTCCCCCTGCTCGAGAAGTTCACGATATTCACAGTATACTCATTAGGATTCATCATAATGCTCAAGCATTTAGGGGTGGAGATAGGGCCCTTCCTCGCAAGTCTTGGGATAGCAGGGCTCGCAATAAGCCTCGCGGCTCAGAAAACACTTGCAAATGTGATTGCAGGGGTAAGCCTGGTCCTTGACAAGAACTTCAAGGTAGGCGATGTCGTTAAGGTAAACAATGACGCAGGCAAGGTGATAGATGTCGGGTTCAGAAGCACAAAGATAAAAACATTTGACAATGAACTGATGGTAATCCCCAACTCAAAGCTGGCGGATGCCATCCTTCTTAACTTTGCAAAGCCGGACCTCTCTGTCAGGGGCGTTGTAGAGTTCGGAGTGAACTATGGCTCCGACCCTGAGAAGGTTAAGAAGGTGGTCATGAAGGCGATAAAAAAGGTGGATGTCATCCTGGACGACCCGGAGCCGAGGGTGAGGTTCCTTGAGATGGGGGATTATGCCCTTAAGTTCAAGATGTACTTCTGGGTGCCCAAATACACTGAGAGGTTCAGCACAAAGGAAGAGGTGAGGACTATCATCTACAATGCCCTCAACAAAGCAGGGATAGGAATACCCTTCCCCACCCAGACGATTTATCTCAATAATGCCGGGAAGAAGAAATAGGATTTAACAATTCTTATCTCCCTCTCGCTTCAAGGGCCTGCTTTAAGAACTTATGCTGCTGCTGATGAGCCGCCTTAACTCCTGGAGTTTGGAGGTGCACTTAATACCCTTATCTTTAGGGAGAAAATCCCCTTTTAGGAGCTTCTCAACGGCTTTCTCTGCTATGTCCTCCTTGCTCATGTAGCATAACAACCTGGTAGCAGGAGAAAGCTCCTTTTTTATCCTCTCAAAAAGGGCAAGCTGCATTGCAAGTGGATAGGGCTCGGTTGCATCAAACACATAAATGACTATGTTGGAGAGTGTCTTAAGGGCTATCCAGGCCTGTCTCTCTATGCTGTTCATCTTTTCAAACCTTGCCAGGGTTCCCGGGGTGTCAAGAATCTGCACCTTCTCTTTATTTATCAGCATGTAGGACACATTAATCCTCCTTGTTGTGAAGGGGTAGCTGTTTATCTCCGGTTTAGAGGAGGTCAGCTTTGAGAAGAGTGTAGTCTTCCCTATGTTTGGGAAGCCCGTAATAATGATTGTAGGGAGCTCCTTTATTGTCGGGAACTTCCTCAGCTTCCTTGTGCATTCCCTCAGAAAGAGGATGTTGTCAGAGAGCTGGTCCACTAACGATTTTACCCTTCCATAATAAGAGTTGATTATTCCCCTAACCTGAGAGGTTGATTTCGCCCTTTTTATCCTCTCCTTATACTCCCCGCTCATCTTTGTGATTCTTTTGGCTATCCAGTTAAGGGAGGCAAGACACTTTTTGAGTCTGCCCTTGTCCATACTGACCTCCAGAAGTTGCCTGTAGAATGGCGTCAGATTATCAATACTCGGAAAGCTCTTCATTATGGAGTCAAACGAGGACGATAAGTAGCCGGAGATTATGTTAATCTTGGAGGCTGCCCTCAGCTTTCCCTCCTCAAGATTTAGCGGCGAGTTGAATTTCCTGGCCTGCTGGCTGGCCATCTTCCTTATTGATACCCTGTTTCCCTCTACCTTCACCCTCGCCCTCCTGAACGCAATTTCAAGATAGCGGTCTGCTTCCTCGGGCATAAGCACATCGAATCCCATCCTGCTCTTCAGATATTCAGCATATTATTAAATACTTTCTATGATTTGCTTATTGCCTCAAAAGATTTTTATATCAAATGCCCTTAATACTCCCAGGGGGAATTATGGGGAAAAGCAATAAGACAACCGGGGCAGGGCTCATTTCCCGTGAGGACCTTGCGCTGGTCACCGACCTCTACGAGCTTACCATGGCCCAGTCCTACTTCAGCCTTTCGATGAATGCGAGAGCATCATTCGAGCTTTACATAAGGGACCTCCCGCCAGTGAGGAATTATTTAGTGTCAGCAGGGCTTAAGGACACCCTTGATGATATAAGCTCATTGAGATTTAAGAGAAGGGCAATAAGCTATCTTAAAAGCCTCAATCTCTTCACCGATGAATTTCTGGATTTTCTGGGAAAATTCAGGTTCAGGGGAGATGTATATGCTGTGGATGAGGGCAGGGTGGTGTTTGCAGGGGAGCCCCTGCTAAGAGTAGAGGGTTCGCTTATAGAGGCTCAGCTCCTTGAGACAATGGTCATGAACAACATGTCCTTCCAGACGATGATAGCCTCAAAGTCGAGGAGGATTGTGGACTCCGCAGCCGGAAGAGCAGTCGTTGATTTCTCCCCCCGTAGGGACCAGGGTTATGAGGCTGCGCTGAAGGCTGCGAGGGCATCCTACATAGGCGGATTCAGCGCGACATCAAATGTTCTTGCCGGTAAGCGTCTCGGCATATCTGTAACAGGAACAATGGCTCATTCGTATGTCCTCTCATTTAACAGGGAGATTGATGCATTCAGGGCATTCTCACATGATTACCCTGATAATTCCGTCCTCCTAATTGACACCTATGATATTGAGGAGGGATGCCTGAATGCTGTCAGGGTTGCCAAGGAGATGGAAGAGCATGATAAAAGGCTTAAAGGGGTGAGGATAGACTCAGGAGATTTATCGAGAGAGGCAGGGAAGGTGAGGGAAATCCTTGACAGGAACAGGCTTGGCTATGTGAAGATTGTCCTCTCAGGAAATCTGGACGAATATAAGATAAGCCGATTAATTAAGAAGGGGACGCCCGTGGACTCATTCGGGGTGGGGACAGCTATGGGGACAAGCAGTGATGCGCCGAACCTTAATGCGGCATATAAGCTCGTGCAGCTGGAGCAGGAGGGGATGCAAAGGGCTGTGATGAAGTTCAGCCTGGGCAAGGCGAATCTTCCGGGGAGGAAGCAGATATTCAGGCAGTACAGGAAAGGCAGGTTCGTGGCTGATATACTCGGGCTGGAGGGGGAAAGCATTGAGGGGGAGGCGCTGCTTGAGAAGTATATGCACAAAGGAAGAATTATAAGGAAGAGCCCCCCTCTTGAAGAGATAAGGAAGAACTTAGAGAAGGAGATGGGGAGGATGCCTTCCTATATCAGGGGATTAGGAAAGAGCAGGGCAGGGACGACACAGCTCTCCCCGGCGCTTCTGAAAAGCATAAGAACCCTTAAGAGGAGGTGGACTAAATGATTGTTTTCTGGGATGTGGACACCCAAAAGGACTTCATATACAAGGATGGGGCGCTTTCAGTCCCCCAGGCAGAGGAGATTATCCCTCTTATCCAAAAAATAAGGGACTTCGCGGTTGAGAATAATATAAAGGTCGTGGCAAGCGCCGACGCGCATACAGATGACGACTTGGAGCTGGAGAAGAACGGGGGCAAATTCCCAGATCACTGCATGGTCGGCACAGATGGGCAGAAGAAGATTAAGGAGAGCATAATAAAGGGAAACATGGTTGTTCCGAATAAACGCCTGTCTGACGATCTCCTTCAGGAGATTGCTGACGCCCCCCAGATAGTCATAGAGAAGCAGACACTCGATGTCTTCGACAATCCAAACACCGAAAAGATATTGGAAATCCTGGATGTGAAGGAGGCATTTGTTTATGGGGTTGCAACAGAGTACTGCGTTCTCAGGGCAGTCATGGGTCTGCTTAGGAAAGGGGTAAAAGTATTTGTCCTCCGCGACTGCATAAGAAGCGTGGACATTAATGAGGGGGACGGAGAGAGGGCTCTGAAAGAGATGGTAAAGGAGGGCGCTGCATTAATAACCGTTGACGAGGCAATTGAGAGGATAAGGGCGGAATTTACAAACGAGGAGGGTGGTTAATATGGGCGGCTATGAAGAAAGAATTCTTGTGACAGGCGCAGCGGGCCAGATAGGCTCTGAGCTGACGCTTGAGTTAAGAAGGAGATACGGGGCTGAGAATGTAATTGCGGGCGTCCATAAAAAAATGCCTAAGGAGATTATTGAGTCAGGGCCATACGAGAGGATAGACACCACTGATATATCAGGGATAAGGGCGTGTGTGGAGAAGCACAACATAACGACAATTTACCATCTTGTCTCCATACTCTCGGCTGCGGGCGAGAAGAACAGCAACCTTGCATGGCATGTCAACATGACAAGCCTTAAGAATGTGCTGGATGTAATGAGGGAGAGGAAGGAGAAGGGCTATACTGCAAAGGTGTTCTGGCCCAGCTCAATAGCAGCCTTTGGCCCGGATGCTCCCAAGGATAATACGCCGCAGGATACGGTAATGCACCCGACTACAATCTATGGGGTTACAAAGGTAAGCGGAGAGTTATTATGCAACTACTACTGGCTAAAGTACGGAGTTGATGTCAGGAGCGTTCGCTATCCAGGGCTTATAAGCAGCATGACTCATCCTGGAGGGGGGACGAGCGATTATGCGGTCGAGGTGTTCTACGAGGCGATTAAGAACGGCCATTACACATTCTTTGTCAGGGCAGACACAGTTCTCCCTATGATGTATATGCCTGACGCGATAAGGGCGACAATAATGCTCATGGATGCTGATGAGGATGCCCTTTCAACAAGGCTGTCTTACAACCTGGCCGCGATGAGCTTCTCGGCAGGCGAGCTCGCTGAAGAGGTGAAGAAGCACATTCCTGGTTTTAGCTATGACTTCAGGCCTGACGAAAGGCAGGGCATAGCTGATTCATGGCCGAGGATAATTGACGACTCATATGCAAGAAAGGACTGGGGCTGGAAGGAGAAGTTCAAGCTTAAAGAGATGGTCAGCGACATGATTAAAAAGCTGGAGCCCTCACTTAAGTTTAGTTAGCAGCTTCCTTGCCGGCTCTGAAAGGAAGCACGAGCCCGCAACTACAAGCGAAGAGGAGAGCATTAGGGCTTTAGCCAGTGC
>WALR01000131.1 GCA_015522765.1 Candidatus Woesearchaeota archaeon
CCTTAAAATGCTCTCCCATGAGAAGCTTGAGCAGTTCAGGTCAACAGAGGACTTTAAGCATTTCACAGAGATACTTAAAAAGCATGATGTAATAAAGTAATTCTTGCTCTTTTTGAGTAGTATCAAAGGAAAGTTTTATAAGAAATGCTGTGTTCCCCCCTCATTCTTGTAATGCACTTGGAGGCGGTTAATGTGAATCATGATTCTTCATCTGGAAATCCTGGGAATGCTGATTTGGTTGGGATAGTTGAAAATCCGGATGATTTTGTTGGCGGGCTTGCGAGAGTTATAACCTGTGCAGGAGAGGACATTGAGATAAGAAGAGAGGATTTAGATAGACCCCCTTACTCCAATCCTCATGTTCAGGATTCAGCTGTGCCCCTCCTTGTTAAGCAGATGGAGCATAATCATGAAGAAAGTTTAACCGTGCCCGTGTCTTATATACTCTCCTTTGGATTAAGGGAGCTGGGCGAGGGTTTGGAAAATCCGAGGGGCAGCAAAAATCTTTATACACTGTCTGAGTATACGATGTTTACAGGCAACCTTATTGAGGTCAAATATAATGGAAGGAAAGTTGTTGTTAAGGTAAAAAGCAGTCCTGCAGAGATTACCCTGCTGGGGGGCGTGCCAAGCAGTAATCATGATTATGTTTTCTCCCTTGAGGGTGTTGCTGAGATTGCAATGCAGGAAAGAGATGTATGGGCAGGAATCCTCGCAGACTACCATAAGAGATGCAAGGAGCTGGGGGGCAACCATAATATTGCCAAGCTCAAAATATTCATTGGTGTTAATGGAAGGGAACAAAGGGCATATCTCAATAACAGAGGTCTGGTCGACCATCTCCAGCCTTTCTTTGTCAAGCCAATAATCCCTGATTATAAAACCCCTGCGAGCTAATGTTGCTCTTTCTTAGGTCCCCTGATTCCAGCTGTGGAGGTATTCCCTCTGCTCCTCTGTAAGAGAGTCTATCTCCACGCCGAGTGACTTGAGCTTAAGCATCGCAACCCCCTCATCCAGCTCTCTTGGAAGCACATAAACCCTGTTCTCAAGCTTCCCCCTGTTCTTCACGAGGTATTCCAGGGCTAGGGCCTGGTTGCAGAAGGACAAATCCATGACGCCACTGGGGTGGCCCTCTGCAACTGCGAGGTTGACGAGCCTTCCCTCCCCGCAGAGATAAATATGCTTTCCCCCAACATCAAACCTTTCAAATCCCGCCCTTATCTGCTTTGAGGGGTATTTTCTTAGCCCTTCAACATCAAGCTCGACATCGAAGTGGCCCGCGTTTGCGAGTATGGCGCCGTCCTTCATCTTCTTGACATGCTCAATTGTTATTATCCTCTTGTCGCCGGTTACTGTTATGAATATGTCCCCAACTCTTGCGGCATTCTCCATCTTCATAACCTCGTATCCCTCGTGGAATGCCTGCAGGGCCCTTACAGGGTTGACCTCTGTGACTATGACCCTTGCGCCGAGCCCTTTTGCCCTGCTCGCAACCCCCCTGCCGCAGTCACCGAAGCCCGCGACAACAACGGTCTTTCCTGCTATGAGTATATTGCTCGCCCTTATTATCCCGTCGAATGTTGACTGCCCTGTCCCGAGGTAGTTGTCAAAAAGGTGCTTTGTCTCCGAGTCGTTCACTGCTATAAGCGGATACCTCAATGCCTTATCCTCCTCCATCGCCCTAAGCCTTATTACTCCAGTGGTTGTCTCCTCTGTTCCGCCTATTATCCCCTGGATGAGCTCCTGGTGCTTTGTGTGAATCTCATGGACAAGGTCCCCTCCGTCATCAACCGTGAGCTGGGGCTTGAAAGAGAGCACGCTCTGGAGGTTCTGATAGTACTCCTCCCTCGTCTCGCCCTTCCATCCGTAAACCCGTATGCCCTCTTTCGCAAGTGCTGCTGCAACATCGTCCTGCGTGCTTAAGGGGTTGCACCCTGTTATCGCAACATCTGCTCCGCCCTTCACCATCGTCCTGACTAAGGCGGCAGTTTCTTTTGTTATGTGGAGGGCCATGCCGACCCTTATACCCTTAAGGGGCTTCTCCCTCTCAAATCTCTCCCTTACCTTCATTAATGCGCCCATCTGGGCCTCCGCCCATTCTATGTTAAGCTTTCCTTTCTCAGCCAGCTTCATGTCCTTAACATTAAACATTCCTTCTTCCATTTTAATCCTCCTCTTATTCCCTCTTTAAAGAGATAAGCAAATCATGAAATTCCCTTCTGCCCGCAGCTATAATATTGTACCTCTTGAATGCGTCATCTCTTCCTATTACAACTGCTTCTCCCTTCTCATCGCTGACTACTGCGCCTGCTTCCCCTGCTATTAATGTTGCCGCTGCTATGTCAAGCCCCCTGCACACACCCCTCAAGTCGACAAGCCCGTTTATCCTGCCGTCAGCAACATAGCACATCTCAAGGGCGAGGCTTCCCATGCTCCTTATGCTGAAACCCTTCATTATTATCTCCCTGCTCCTCCTAAGGGCGTCCTCCGGCTTTGGTGTGAAATAAACAGAAACCCTCTTCTTCACAGAGTTCTCTCTCTTCTCAATATCTTCGGGTGTTATCCTCTTATCGTTCATAAACGCGCCCTCTCCCTTTATCGCCCAGTACTCATCTCCGCTAAATATATTCCTCACTACTCCTGCGAATACCCCTTCTTCATTGCACAGGGCTATTGATATCGCGCTGAAGGGTATGCCCGCGGCGAAGTTGTTAGAGCCGTCTATAGGGTCAATGATTGCTGTTATTCTGCCC
>WALR01000132.1 GCA_015522765.1 Candidatus Woesearchaeota archaeon
AGGGTGGATAGCGTGGAGATAGTAGAAGAAAAGAGGGGGGATGCCAATGATTAAGAGGATAATGAAAAAGATTATTGACCCGCACCTCTCAAAGATTGAAGGGAGGGTGATAAGGTCATTTGAGAATGTTGAGAGGGACATTAAGAGCCTTCAGGAATGGATAAATTACCTTAACAATAAGACAGATGTAATCCAGAAGAAGCATGAGGGTCATATCACACTCACAAAAAAGGATATAAGAAATATAAGGGAATGGCTTAACTACCTTAACGGCCATAATGTTGAGCTTTATAAAAACATTAAGGAGCTCTTAACAGATGTCAATTCTGTTAAAGAGCATCATAATTCCTTAAGCAGAAGGATGGATTTGCTTGAAAAAAGGCTTGAAAGGTTCAGGAAAGGTTCGGAAAAGGTTCAGAATAGGTTCGGAATTGAACCTAAAGTTGAACCTGAACTTGAACCTAAAGTTGAACCTAAAGGGGGTTTTGAGAAAGGGGAAACACCGGATTCCTATGGTAAAAAAGGGAATACAAAAACAACATCAAAAGATGTGATTGAGAGGGAGCTGATGAGCAGGGCTCAGCACTTCAGAAAGAGGATTGTGATGAATGAAATGCTAAAGGTTATTACCGGCTCCACACCATCCACAAAGAGCCTTGAAAGATACATTGTCGACGAGAGAAAGCTCTGCAGCAGAACCACCTTTTACACTTATCTAAGAGAAATGAAGGAACATGGAGTAATAGCAGAGAACGGGATTGGAAGGATGAAGATACTTTCCCCAAGGGGGTAAAAAGGGGGCTGAAAATCCCCTGTAATGGGCTTTTTCTTAATTATTTGAACGCAAAATCCGGTTAAGCGGCGCAAAGAAAAAAGAGGGATAGGTACGGATAATAGGTTCAGGGTAGGTTCAGAATTGAACCTCAGGTTCAGGTTCCGAACCAGTTCCGAACCAAACAAGTATACTAAACAGTATATTTGGGCTTTCTACTTAACCTCCCCTTAATCTCTCCTTAAGTAGAAGGGAATAAAAGGGGATTTTTAGGGGGTAAATTCATGCAAGATGCCTGATTCTTCTTATTTTTGTTAAGAGAATCTCATAGTCTCTTATTAGCCTATAACCCAAATCTGCACCTTCCATATAAGAAGAAGAGGTATCAAAGCCAATAATCAGGGGATGCCCCTGCTCCCATGCCTCAACCCCGCACTCGTCAAATGCCTCTGCCTCAAGGTTAAGACTGACCTTAATAGGGCTGTAGCCCCTTGAAGAAAGCCTCTCCTTAAGCTCTGAGAGCCTGCAGTGGGTAACCACAACCAAAGATGTCAGTTTTGGAGGGAGAAAGTGAGAGAGGGCGCCAACAACAATAACCCCCTTTGAATGCTCCTTAATCTTCTCCTCTATAAGTTTGGACAGCTCTGAGGAGAACTGCCCCTCATCCACAACAAAAGACCCTCTTTTCTTGTCATACTCGCTAAGGAGCCCCTTCTCCCTCGCGAAATCAAGCTGTTCTATAATCTCGAAGCCTAAATCAGTGCTGAGCCTTGAGGCAAGCGTTGACTTGCCTGACGCCGGCGTCCCTGTTATGAGTATAACCTTCATTGTTCTTCACCAATTCTTCACCAATAAATCTCGCCCTCACTTTCCTCTTCAGTATGAAATTTTTTAACACCCTCACCGTCAACCCATATTCTCTTAAAGAGCTCCACAAAGATGGGCGGCTTAAGTGAGATGCCGCAGTTAACAAGCGCCCCTGCAAGGAGCTTCGCCCTCTCCTTAAGCGTCCCCTTTGAAGAGGAGGCTTTGACAAGCTCCCTTAAAGAGAATCCTGAGAGGTAGCCCTCCCCAATCTTTAATACAGCGTCCCTCCTGTTAACCCTCACTAAACAGCGGGGGATATCAACAACGCAATTAAAACCCATTTTCTTAGATGAGAGGGAAAAAGTGAGGCTTCCCTCATCCATGAAACCTGCACATGACAGCACTACGCCAATAAGATTAATGATGACTCTCTTAGAGTAGGTATTAGAGGAGGAGCGCCCCTTCTCATCCAGATGGAATGAATGAACAAAAGACTCTGTTTCTCTCTCTATACAGGCTAATGATGTATTGCTTAAAGGCAGTACAAAAACCCTTCCTAAGTAGGCAATGTTCTTCTGCCTTGCCCCCTGAGTAGTCCATACGCTTTCCACAGCATATGCATAGGGCTTTCCCTTAACGAGTTTTTCCCTTATGAACATCCTAAAGGTTAGGCACTAGGTATATTTATAGTTTTTGGCCCATACTCATCAAGGTACGGAAATTATTTAAGTTAAATATGGTGTAACATTTACATGACCAAACAGGGAGAGGAACAGTCAAAGGAAAACAGACCGAACAAGAAGAACATAGCAATAATAGGGGCATCGCCCAAAAGCTCGAGGTACAGCAACATGGCGGTAAGGGCGTATGTAAAGGCAGGCTATAATGTGTTCCCTGTTAATCCCCGGGAAAAAGAGATAAACGGGATAAGGTGCTTCCCGTCATTAAAAGAGATAAAGAGCAGGATAGACATCGTTTCAATGTATGTAAGAGGAGAGATAGGCAGACATTACATAAATGAAATAATAAGCAGGGGCGTTCCTTTAGTGATTCTTAACCCGGGAAGTGAGGACGACGAGATTATAAGGAGATTGGAAGAGAAAAACATAGAGGTCAGGAGGGAGTGCAGCTTAAAGGTCGTCAGGGAGGCAAGAGGGGATGAAGGGAAAAAATGAGAGCATAAAAGGAGCATTCCCCCTAATAATAGCCCACCGCGGGGGAGGGATTCTTGCAGGGGAGAACAGCATTGAGGCACTCAGAAGGGCGAAGGAGGCAGGGAGCGATTATTCAGAGATAGACATAAGGAAGGCAAGTGACGGCTTTGTCGTGTCGAACCCGCCATTCATAATTCAGGGAGGCAGAGAAGAAAATAAGGGGAAAGTCCTGCTGAATTCCCTCTCTGTGAAGGAGGCGGAGAAAGAAGGGGTCTATTCTCTTAGAGAGATGCTCAGAGAAGCAGAAAGAAATGGGGTTAAGCTGATGATAGAGATAAAAGAGAAGGGGACAGCAGTAGAGGTTTATGATATTGTTGAAGAGGAGGGGGTAAAGGCGGTATTCATCTCTTTCTTCCATGATGAGATGTTAAGGCTGAAGAGGGAGAGGAACGCCAGGACAGGCATACTCCTTGTAGGCGAACCCTGCGACATAGAGGGGGTGATGAAGTCAGCCAGGGCGGACTATTTATTGGCGAACCATAAATATATAACCAATGAGACAATTACAGGATTAAAAGGAAAAGGAATAAAAACCATTGTGTGGAACATAAATGATTATTATGAGGCAAGGAGCCTTGCACTGACAGGCGTTCACGGAATATCGACGGACCGCCCGTCAATGCTGGCAAAACTGAGAGCAGAGATGGTTGAAGGGGATGATAAAAAATGATAAGGAACATTGTTTTTTCCACCACGAACAGGGAGGAGCTGATAGACATAACAGAGAGGGTGAATGCGATTGTGAAGGAGTCTGGGATTGACGAGGGAATCTGCCTTGTATATGCGCCGCATGCATCAGCCGCGATAACAATCAATGAGAATGCCGACCCGAACATACAAGCAGACATAACAGACGCCCTTGACAAGATAGTCGCGAGAGGGGTGTGGAGGCATGACAAGGTTGACGGGAATGCCGACTCGCACATAAAGGCGTCAATAATAGGCTCGGACAGGATGATACCCGTAAAGGATAATAGGCTCATGCTTGGCAGATGGCAGGACATATTCTTTGTCGAGCTTGACGGCCCGAGGGAGGGGAGAAAGGTAATTGTCCAGCTGTTGCCTGCAAGCAGGGATAAACCATGAAAAAATCAAATGGCAATTTCAGATTAAGAAATGCGCCCTCATGCGAGATGTGCGGCGCCCCAAATGCGGAGTTCGTCATCCTGATTGAGGGAACAGAGCTCAAGGTATGCTCCAAATGCGCTAGGTATGGCAAGATAATAAGAAGACTGCATAACCCGGCGAGGGCTGAATCAAAAGCAAAGAGGAATCCGGTTATAAAAGCAAAGAGAACTATTAAAGAGGATGAGGAGCCGGCATTAATGATAGTGGAGAATTACGGGGCAGTTGTTAAGAAGGCAAGGGAGCGTATGGGGATAAAACAGGAGGAGCTGGGGAAGAGAATAGCGGAGAAGGAATCGGTTATTCATAAGATAGAAGCGGGGCTGCTTAAACCTGACATAGAACTCGCGAGGAAGCTGGAGAGATTTCTAAGGATAAAAATAGTCGTTGAGGCGGATGAGGGGGATTACACCCTGCCTAAGAACAGCGGGGATCACCTTACAATAGGCGACCTCATAAGGATAAAGAAGAGAAAAGGGTAGCCGCCTTATGGTTATACTAATTGGTTATATTGACGCTGAAGAATCCTGAGCCGATTTTTGTAAATGTGCGGTTATAATTCAGCGTCTCTGAGACTGGAGCTCCGCCAAGCAGGGGGATTGCCCTGTCAGGGGCATAAACAAGTGAGATGTTAAGCCGGCTGAAGAGGGAGTTAACCTTCTTTATATTGTAAGAGTTCATGACCTCCTTAAAATCAGAGTAAATATATGAAACATTCTCGATGTTCCTCGGCCTTTCATCAAGAAGGGGGGATAAGCCGGAGTATTCTAAGAGGAACCCGTATTCAGGGAGAGAGGCTACTTTTCCTTTATGAGGAAGATAATAGGAGGATGAGGAAACCTTGTAAAGGGTTTCGGAGGATAGCGCATCTGAGCGGTACCTTCTGGCAATTCCTGTAAGTGAGAGGAGGAGTATCAAAAATATGAGCAGGATGGTGAGCTGCCTCAGAGACTCGAGCTCCCAGTCAGATACGACAAGCCTTATAAAACCGCTTGATGAGATGAACACGACCAAGGGAACAACAACAAGCAGAAAGAGGGGAGAGAGGAATAAGAGCAGGGAGGAAACCAAAAGAAGAGCGACAACGCCCGGGTTTTTCCTCCAGACAATGCCCAGCCCTGAGAAAAAGAAGAATAAGAGGACTATATTAAAGCCATATATAAGGGGCGATGACAATGCAGAATAAAAGGCGGAATGCATATCAGGCATACCCGCATTCTCCAGCTGCAGGGCAGAAACAAGAAGGGCCAGCAGGGAGAGAAGGATGAATAATGCTGTAAGCATAGAAGGAGCATGCATCTTGTTTGCATGTTTCACCTCTCTCCTCTTATAAATTATAAAAGCCCTCAGAGACATAAGAAGCAGGAAGATAAACGCATACTCCGGCCCGAATAGGGGGATAAGAAAGGAGAGGAAATAATGCCTTCCAAGAGCGAGAAAGAAAAGGGGGAGGAGCAGTTGGAACAGGGAGGGATGAAGGTAGATGCTTACAAAGAAGGGAGAGAGAAGGAAAAGCAGGTATATGCCCCTGCCTTTGGGGCTGACATTCATGAATGAGAGGAAATCATAGTAGGAGAACACGAGCAGAACCGCAAGTATCAAGGAGAGGAATATTGAGGCGTATGACTGGTTAAGCATGACACTTATCCTCGAGTCTGGAAGGGAGACACCTGCTTTGCAGAGGGGCTTTGAAACATAAAATGAGAGTGAGAGGAGATAATCATAGGGGGTGATTATGAGGGGGAGAGAGTAGTAGTAATTGTCGTTCATTACGCCCCCCCTTGATAGCATCTCTCCAATTGACGAAGCGTTGGATTGCCAGAGTCTGTCAGCTTTATGCAGTGAGAAGTAGGAGTCTGCGCTAAGATAAAAGTGATGCCAGGGGCTGAATATTACCAAGAGGAAGAAGAGGGATAATACCAGCAGGGTGAAGAGTAGAGGCGACGAAACAATGCGTTTCCTCTTGTTATTTTTTCCCCTGTTATTATCTGACTTTTTACCCTTCAAAAATTTCACCTCGTTAATAGTCTATCCGCCCTCATTCTATCCTGCATTTAATCATGTAAAGCCTGAATGCTGGGCTCTCATTTAACATTGTAAAACATGAAGATGATTCAAGAGATTCCACCAGCAGAGAAGCATTTATCCTGAAGTTATAAAGCCTCATTAGGGCAGGCGGAACCTCCTTATTTTTAAGATTTTCATCAGAGGGGACAAGAAGCAGGGATGCGTTAAGCTCATTGAGCATCCTCACCCTCTCAACATTAAATGAGGAGGAGAATGCCTTTTCCATCATGTAGAATTGCCTGTCGGTTTTCAGGGAGTAAAGGCCCTGGGGGGGG
>WALR01000133.1 GCA_015522765.1 Candidatus Woesearchaeota archaeon
ACGGCAAGGACATACTCATTGATTTCTTCAGCATAGTCATACTCCTAATGATTTCCCTGCTTGCCTTTAGATATTATCGTATTAACAGGAGAAAAAAGAAACACGCCCTCCTCTCCCTTGCTTTCCTGGTTATGGCGCTATCTTTCTTTTTTAAGATACTCACCAACTTTACAATTTATTATAGGGAGATAGAAACAAAAAACCTGGGCTTTCTGACTGTCACATACAGCTCGATTGAGCACTCTCATATACTCTTCATAGTGGGGTTCCTCCTCTTTCGCGTCTTTATGCTCCTGGGCCTTCTAATCCTTTATTCCATATATGAAAAGAACTCTTCAAAAAAGGATGTACTGATACTTGCCTATTTCATTATTATCTCGACATATTTCGGCAGGAGCGCCTACTACCTCTTCCATATCTCAACGCTTCCCTTCCTCATAATAATAACCAATGATTACTTTGTTAATTACAGGAAGAACAAGTATCCAAACTCGAAGAGGCTTGCCTACAGCTTTGCTATAATAACCCTCAGCCAGGTGTTCTTCATATTTGTGGAGCTGTCCCCTGTTATTTATGTGATAGCAGAGCTCATCCAGCTTTTAGGTTATGCTTTGCTTTTTCTTACTCTTATAAAGGTGCTAAAACATGGTAAAAAAAAGGGGAAGACTTGATATCATAACCGATATCCTAATAACAATACAGGATAAAGGGGGGATTATTAAGCCGACCCATCTGATGTATAAGGCTAACCTCTCGCATTCTCAGATGAAAGAATACCTCAAAGATCTCAGGGATAAGGGGATGGTTGAGGTTACGGACCTTAAGGCTAATAAGAGGGGCGTGAAGATAACCATGAAGGGGAACGCCTTCCTGCAAAAGATAAGGGAGATGAGGGAATTCGAGAGGACATTCGGGATAGACTAGGAGGATAGATTAGGCTTAACAGCCATCAAAAGATTTATATAAATAAGATAATTCATTCCACGCGAGGTGATTTTAATGGCAATAGCAGGATTTAATTTTAGCAGAATCTTAGTTGAGAGAAAGAGTTACCCAAAGGAGAAGGTGAATATATCCAGCAATGTCAATATAAATGATATCAAAGAGGTCGATGTGGGTATTTCATCGAAGGGCCAGAAGAGCCTGAAGTTCAGCTTCGAGTTCACGGTCGGTTACGACAGCGATATAGGCTCAGTCTCCTTAATGGGAGAGCTCACCTATATTGACTCAGAGGACAAGATAAAGAAAATACTCGACGGGTGGAACAAGGACAAGCGAGCCCCCAAAGAGGTCATGACAGAGGTTCTTAACACCATACTTGCGAGGAGCAATGTGGAGGCGATATTCCTGACGAGAGAGGTGAACCTTCCCCCCCCAATTCCTCTTCCAAGGGTAAGGGAGGGCGCAAAGCAGGAGTAAGATGTGCATTAATAGGGTAAAATGGAGAGCAAGAATAAGAACGAGCTTCAGCTGAAGGTTGCAGAGGCAATCCAGGATGATGTAAATAAGGGAATAGTCAGGATTGACACCTCGTTGATGAAGGAGATAGATGTAAGGCCCGGGGACATAGTCGAGATAGAGGGGGAGAGAGCCACAGTTGCGATAGTTGACAGGGCATACCCCGGCGACATAGGCCTGAGCATAGTTCGCATGGACGGCTTAATAAGGAGGAACGCAAGGGCGGGTATCGGGGAGATTGTGAAAATCAGAAAGGCCTCTGTTAAGGAGGCGAAGAAGGTTACAATTGCCCCTGCTACAAAGGAGATACTGATAAGGGCGTCACCTGTCATATTTAAGCAGGGGCTTCTGGGAAGAGCTGTGATGAAGGGCGACATAGTCTCCCTCGGCGGAACCAAGCGGAGGCGCTCAACACTTGCCGAGACCCCTTTTAATTCTATATTTGAGATGCTTGACGAGAACCTGCTCGGGATGGGCTTCGGCGACATAAAGTTCGTAGTTGCGGACAGCCAGCCAAAGGGGGCGGTGATAATAACAGAGCTGACAGAGGTGATATTCAGCCCCCAGCCCATTGAGGAGATGAAGGAGAAGTCTCTCGAGGTGACATACGAGGACATAGGCGGGCTCAGCAACGAGATAAAAAAGATAAGGGAGATGGTTGAGCTGCCGCTGAAACACCCCGAGATATTCGAGAGGCTCGGGATAGACGCTCCGAAGGGTGTTCTTCTTCAGGGCCCTCCGGGGACGGGCAAGACCCTGCTTGCAAAGGTTGTTGCGAATGAGACGAACTCCCATTTCATTCTTATAAACGGCCCTGAGATTATGAGCAAGTATTACGGCCAGTCGGAGGAGAACCTCAGGCAGAAGTTTGAGGAGGCGGAAAAAAACGCGCCCAGCATAATATTCATTGATGAAGTTGACGCAATCGCTTCTAAGAGAGAGGAAACACATGGCGAGGTTGAGAGGAGGGTTGTTGCCCAGCTGCTTGCCCTAATGGATGGCCTTAAGTCGAGGGGGAAGGTGATTGTCATAGCCGCTACAAACATTCCCCAGGCGCTTGATCCTGCCCTTAGAAGGCCGGGGAGGTTTGACAGGGAGCTGGAGATAGGTGTCCCTGACAAGAAGGGGCGGCTTGACATCCTTAAGATTCACACGAGGAATATGCCTCTGGCAAAAAATGTTTCACTTAAGCAGCTTGCGGACATTACCCATGGCTTTGTGGGAGCAGACCTTGCCGCCCTTGCAAGGGAGGCGGCGATGATTGTGCTGAGGAGGGTCTTTCCAGACTTAAAACTCGATGAGGAGCAGGTTATTCCCAAAGAGCTCCTTGAAAAGATGTACATCACGACTAAAGACCTTAAGGAGGCATTAAAGGTTGTGAGGCCCAGCGCCTTAAGGGAGGTCCTTGTTGAGGTTCCAAATGTTAAATGGGAGGACATAGGCGGTCTCGATGATGTTAAGAGGGAGTTAAAGGAGGCGGTGGAGTGGCCCCTTAAAAAACCGGACGCTTTCAGGAGGGTAGGGATAGAGCCCCCTAAGGGTGTCCTTTTATACGGCCCGCCGGGGACGGGCAAGACCCTGCTCGCGAAGGCAGTTGCAAACGAGTCAGAGGCGAACTTCATAGTTGTCAAGGGGCCCGAGCTCATAAGCAAATGGGTGGGGGAGTCAGAGAAGGGTATAAGAAAAATCTTTGCAAAGGCAAGGCAGACGGCTCCCTGCATAATCTTCTTTGACGAGATAGATGCGATTGCCCCTGCAAGGACTATTTCTTCGAATAGCCATACCACTGAGCGTGTTGTTAATCAGCTCCTCACAGAGATGGACGGGCTTGAGGACCTTAATGACATCGTGATAATCGCCGCCACTAACAGGCCGGACATAATGGATACCGCCCTGCTTAGGCCAGGGAGGTTTGACAGGATAATACTCACCCCTGCGCCTGATAAGAAGGCGAGGAAGGAGATATTTGATGTTCACCTCTCAGGGGTTCCTGTTGGCGATGATGTCGATACTTCAATTCTTGCGGATATGACAGAGGGCTATGTGGGTGCTGATATTAAGTCTGTTTGCAGGGAGGCAGGAATGCTTGCATTGAGGGAGAACATAAAGGCTGACAAGGTGAAGTTTAAGCACTTCGAGACGGCTCTTAAGAAGGTCAGGCCTTCTGTCACAAAGGAGGTTGAGGAAGCTTATGAGAAGCTTAAGGATGTTTTTAGTTCTGCGAGGGCGAAAGAGATGAAGAATGAGAAGCCCTCTTATATGGGATAACTAGGGGATAAAAGCAAATCGAGATTGTTGGCTGAAACTTTCTCCCGAAAGCTTTAAAATAAAGAAGGACTCCTCATTGTATATGATGGAAAGTAAGAGGTCGGCAAGCTCGGCGTATGCGAGTCTGAAGAAGAAGTTCGGGGGGTATGACCTGCCGGAGTTTGAAGAGCTTGACAGACTGCTTGACATATCCTCAATAGAGAATGTTAAGTTTCTCTCAAGGGAGATAAGGAAGAAGCTGGTTGAGAGGATTGAGTACTGCTCAAAAATCCTTGAGGATGTTCTCCAGCCCGACCAGACATTTTCTTTAATGCATGAGTCGTCGGTATTCTCTGAGAGCGATAAGGAGAAGCTCATCCCCCTGTTTTACAGCTTTATGAGGATGTACAGGAGGGGATTGAGGGTAGGATTCCTTAATACAGAAGAGGAGGATATTAAGTTTATCTCTTCAGCGTTTTCTTTCCTTAGGGAGAAGAGGGAGGCGCTCATTAAGCTTAGCGATGTGCTTATCTCCTCATGGATTGAAGAGAATGATAAAGAGGATGAGCCGGCATATTTTGGCTGATTTAAGGAGGGAAAAAATGAGAATCGTTCTTTTAGGAGCTCAGGGTTCTGGAAAGGGGACCCAGGCGGAGAAGCTGTCCGCAGAGCTTAATATCCCCCATATTAGTACAGGGGACATATTCAGGGATAATATAAAGAGGGGCACAGAGCTTGGAAGGCTCGTTAAGGAATACGCAGATAAGGGCCTGCTCGTCCCTGACGAGGTGACCATAAGAATAATGAGGGCGCGGCTGGAACAGGAGGACTGCTCAAACGGCTTCATCCTGGACGGATTCCCGCGCAACATGAAACAGGCGAAAGCCCTCGAGGAGTTCTCTTCTGTTGACAGGGCGATAAGCCTCGAGATAAGCGACGAGGAGGCAGTGAGGAGGATCGCTGGCAGGAGGAACTGCCCTAAATGCGGCAGGCTCTATCACATGGTTTACAATCCCCCTAAGGAAGATGAGTTATGCGATGTTTGTCATGTGAAGCTTGTCCAGCGCGATGATGACAAGCCCGAGGCGATAAAGAGGAGGCTTGGGATATACCATAAGGAGACCGAGCCGTTAAAGGATTTCTATAAGGAGAAGGGTGTTCTTCTTCTGGTTGACGGCTCCCAGGGCATCAACGATGTTTTTAGCGGGATAATGAAAGCGTTAAGTAGTTAATTTTTTATATCTCCCTTATTTCCCCTCTTAATTATTGTAATCTTTAAGTGGTGCTATACATGTCTTTATCCGCAGTGATTGGCTATTTGCTTAAGGGCTATGTGGGAGAGTGGAGGGAGAACCCCTCTTTTATGAAACTCTTTGAGGAGAGTTACTACAGGGGTCTCCTTGGCTTTGGGAAGGAGAAATCTTTTGAGATAGGAGGCAATAAGATTCTGCTTGGCGGCGTCCCCGATGACAACAAGTACTATCTCTTTGAGCACCACTCCCACACCCACTACTCTGACGGCGACGACTTCTATAAGATACTTCCTGTATTATTTAAACATAAAATCTCTCTTTGGGCTCTCACAGACCACAACTCCACAGAGGGATTTGACGGCCACTATAAGCTTCTCCAAGAGGACGGAGGCAGCCTGAGTCTTAATGGGGTTATGGAGAAGCACGGTGTGGACACCGGCAGTTTTGAATATTCTCTTGAGAAGATGGAGCCTCCAAATGACAAGAAGTTTATGAAACTCGTGAGGACTAACAGGGATAACACTGAAGAAATTGTTATGATGCGCGCGGTGGAATTAAAGGTTGGGCAGGGTGATATCTATGAGGGCGAGCTTAACCTTTACGGAATTCCTTATGGCATCTCAATTTCTCCTGGAACCCAGTTTGAGCAGGCGATAAGGGAGACGCTTAATCTCGGTGGCTACTCTATTATTAACCACCCCTACTGGACAGAGGGGATTGCGGCAATAAAAGAATCCGATGTTGAGAGGGCCGTGAACGCAGGCGCTTCTGCTATTGAGATTAACGGCACTGAGATACTGCTTGCAATGTTCTCCAATGCCCGAACGATGAGGCTGGTTGAAAAATATGACATTCCCCTAGTGTCCTCAGGAGATTCGCATACGCCATGCATGTATGGCAAGTCAGGGATAGCCTTCCCTAAAGAAGAATTTGACAAGGCGCTTAAAGTTCGTGATGGGGATTACCTTGGGACAATAAGATATCTGATAGAAAATAGGTTAGTGCTTAACTACTTCAACCCAATCTCTCCCTTCAGGCTTGGCTATCTTTTAAGGGGGGACAACTCAAAGAAATATCCGCCCATGCGTATAGGCCTGGAACACCTGGGGATTTACATTTAGAATGCTGTTGTCTGGCTAACTGGCTAGGCCACATATCTTAGCAATTCTTCTCTTACCTTGATATTATTGTACCCAAATCTTCCCTTTATGCTGCGCGAATAATTTTTATCCTCGCAAAGGGTTTTCACTCCCTCATTAACACGGTCTGATAGCATATGTGACTGGGATAGTACAACTATTCTCGCTTTCTTCTTGTGTTCCCCAATATCAGTAATGGGTTTATATAGAAGGTTGGCATACGTATTACAATAAAACCCCCATGATATGTCGCTTAGTCTTTTCATCTCAGTAACATAGAATTTCTCATCCGGCCCGAGATACTTAAAGAATACTCTATCGTTGTCTTCTGCAAGGACTATGAGAGCGTCATATTCAAGATTCTCTTTATGCTCACCTTTTCTTTCCTGAAGAAGGGTCTGAGACGGCAATGAGAATTCAAGAGTCCTGGATTCTCCTTTGGAAAGGTTTTCTTTAGAGAGTGTGATAGCTCTGCTATTATTCAATGGGCCGATAAATCTCTCATATATTGATTGCCTGGCTATGGGACTCCTATAGTCGGTTTCTGCCGGCTCATAGGTCGCAATAATTAATTCGAGTTCTGGAGTAACCTTCTCCTCATTCTTAGTTTTCATAAATCAGGGGAGGGAGCCACAATTTATAAATCTTTTGTTACTTGCTGGTGATATCATAACAGGTTAGGGCGTACAGCTGCTTAATCAAAATAGTAGCATAGCTCCCCTTCCCAAGCGAAAACCCTGCCTCAAACGCATCCCCTGTATCAGCTCTCCTGACATTTATTCTTGTCCTCTCAAAGAACCTCCTCCTGACACTCTCTGAGCTGAGCTGGGGAACAGCCCGCACAATAAAATCTGAGGCGTCAATCCCTAAAGCTTTCATTTCCTCTAAGTAATTCCTCTCGCCACAGTCGAATCCTGCCAACGTACCATACTCCTCCCCAACCTTCCTGTATCTCTCCATTTTGTCAGAGAACAATAGGCCGTCAACATTAACATCTGCCCCTGCAGAACCCACCCTCTCAGAAAGAACACTGTTAAAGATGTATGACTGCACAGCATGTATAAAAATCCTTGAACTGCGATGGTTCCTCCTGAAGAAATCAACAGCGTTCTTTTCAGTACTCTCTCCTGTCAATCTCAGCGCCTCCTCAAAATTCCCCTTTAATATTGCCAGGCCGACAGCCAGATTGTTTCTTCCGAACCTCTGCGCATCAAAGTAGTTGGGGAATAAAATATCCTTTCCATTAAGAAGAGTTATCCTCTCGAGTTCCTCATTGCCCGCATTCCTCACGACTATCCTGAACCTGTTCCCCCTGTTCGCACCTAGCATTATTCTTGCTTTTCCCCGCCCCCTGAACTCTGCTGTGAAACCCCTGCTCTTAACCACCCTCGGCGCATTCCTTGTCCTAACAGAGAACCACTGGGAAGCTACTGCCTGTTTATCCTTCATCCCTGCAAATGTTACCTCCCTCTGCCTCACCTTCAGGGCTGCAGCAAGTTTATCCACCACCTCAGCTGTATTAACGCCCTGCTTGTTAATAAGGTAGTAGGCATACTCCCCCTCTTCGTTAATCTCCGGCTGAAAATCCTCCTCAACCACGAAATCCTCAGGCCTTTCCTTTATCACCCATCGCATAAAAGCCAATACTTCAATAAAATTAATAAATGTAACCATTATCCTGATTTACAAGAGCCTGTAGCGCAGTCTGGATAGCGCGAGTGCCTCCTAAGCACTAGGTCGAGGGTTCGAATCCCTCCAGGCTCGCTATTAATCCTATTTTCATTGCCCTGTTAATTTTAGGGGGTTAATTTTATATTGTTCATCATTATTCTCCCTCTCATGAATAACACACTGCTTTTATCCGAGGGCGCCAGATACCTCTACTTCAGGGTAAAAAGAGGAATCAGGGGCTACCGCAGATACACAGGCGGAGTCGACGATATACTTCAGGCAATAATAAAAAACTGCTGGAATGGGCGCTACCTCCAGGTCTCGGCAGGCCACTTCTGCCAGTTCTGGAGCAGGGACATAGGTATGTTCGCGGATGACCTTATAGAGCTCGGCAGGGCGAAAGAGGTTTTAAGCACCTATCAATACGCCCTTCCTATCTTCAGAAAACACAGGAGAGTGGCAACCGCGATAACACCCAGTGGAAAGCCCTTTGATTTCCCGGGATACGCCCCTGACAGCCTCTTATTCCTGCTCAGAGGGCTCTCTCTCACAAAAGACAAAGCCCTGCTAAGAGAGTATTCTGAATTCCTTTCGTCACAAATAAAATATTTCTATGAGCATGCAATAGAAAAGGAGACAGGCATGATAAGAAGAGACACCACATTCTCGTCAATAAGGGACCATGCAGTAAGGCATTCTTCCTGCTATGATAATGTTGCTGCTGCAATGATAAGCAACTATGCGGATGAGCTTCATTTAGAGAATCCGCTCAGCCGGTACAACTATAAAAAAATTTTAAGGAACAACTTCTGGAACGGCTCGGCATTCACCGACTCCCTCGACAATGATGAGGTGACAGGAGACGCAAACACATTCCCCTTCTTCTTTAGGCTCTTCTCCAGGAAGATGTTCAGGTCTGCGCTTGACTCGATAAAGCAGGAATCCCTTGATTCGCCCCTCCCCTTAAGCTACTCCTCACAAAAGAGGATGAAGAGGATAGCCCTCTCTTTTATTGCCCCGGGATACGAGAGTGATAAGGTCTGGGTTCATCTTGGATTTGCATTTATGAAGGCAGTTTATTATTATAACTCGTGGAAAAGTCTAGAAAGTTATATATATAAATACTCTTCCCTCGTTCAAAAGGAGCGCAACCTTTTGGAGGTATTCAACAAGAATCTCTCGCCTTACATGAGTGTGCTCTACAAAGCAGACGAGTCTCTTGTGTGGGCTGCGGCTCTCCTCAACCTTAGAAGAAAGACAGGTGTGTTTAGTGGACAAAGATAAGAAGCGCGATAAGATACTCTTCGGAGTCTGCGGTGACGGAAGAGGGCACATGATTCGTTCTTACGAATTGATGAAGGAGCTAATAAAGAAGGGTTTAAGCAAGGATAGACTAATCGTGGTGAGTTTTGGCAGGAGTGCAGACTTCTTTAAGGAGAAGGGATTCAATGTTATGAAGAGCCCTCCGCTAACCCTTCACTACACAGATAACCATGTTGATTATCTTAAGACAGGATGGTATTTCTTCACAGGCATTCCGATTTATGTGCTATTCCTTATCAGGCTCTCTTTAAGGCTAAGGGGGAATCTCTCCCTCGTAATAACAGACAACGAGCCATTATCCGCCTATCTCGGGATAACCCTTAAGGTTAAGACTATTAATGTCGGAAACCACATCCTACTCTACCTAAGGAATGTTAATGCCAGGTTCAACCCTCTCCTGAAATTCGTAGACCTGCTTGCAGAGAAGGTCATAGCGCCAAAGGTGAACCACTACATTATCAGCGCCCCCTACTTCTTTTTTGAGGGAATAAAAGAGAGGAAGAGCATAGAATTTGCCCCCCCAATAATCCAAGAGAGGGTTGTGGACTGCAAGAAAAAGATGAAGACAGGGCAGAAGGGCGATTTTATCTTTGTCTACCAAACATCCCCCAGCCAGACCCTAGTCAATGCCCTCCTCTCAGCGGGCATAAAATCAGTGATATACGGGAGCAACATGAAAAAAAGGATGGGAAAGCTCGTATTCAAGGAGTTCAACGAAGACGAGTTTTACTCAGACCTCGCTAAGAGCAGGTTTGTGATAACCAACGGGGGGCTTGCCTTAATATCAGAGGCATTGTTCCTTGGAAAGGATGTGCTTAGCTTCCCCCTCACAAATCACTATGAACATGTTTTTAATGCCTGTATTCTCGCAGAGTCAGGAAGAGGAATCTACGCAGAAGAGCCCACACCCGAGCTGATAAGGGATGCATACGAGCAGTTCGGTAAGGATGACAATGAAACCAACAAAAGGAGAGAGGTGGCTGACGGTAAGGAGATTGTTGCGGAAAAATTAATGAGAATCATAAAAATAAAAGAGGATAAAGGAGAGCCCGTTAGTATAGCCCCGCCCGGATTCGAAGAGCCTTTTGGTAAAAGCCTCGGGAAAACA
>WALR01000134.1 GCA_015522765.1 Candidatus Woesearchaeota archaeon
ACGAGAGGATTTATGAGATGGTTTGTTAATATGGCCAATATGAAATGCGTGAACTGCGGGAGGGAGGCGCTTGAGGGCATAACATTCTGCCCGAGGTGCCTGGCTGAAAAACTTCCGAGAAGAGCAGAGAAACACTTAAGAACACTCGTAGGAGTCAGCCAGAGGGTACTGGTATATGACGAGTTGTCATATGATATCCTGAATAGGCTTAAAAGACCCTTCAGGGTGAATAAACTCGGCTCGCTTGAGGAGTGCCTATCAGAGATTAAGAAGAGTAAAAGGGGTGAAAAGTGGGATGTTCTCTTGATTCCCCTGAGTGCGGATGTGCTCTTCTCAGAGTTTCTGAGGGGGCTCTCAGAAGAGGGAGCGCTAAACACCAAATCAGAGAGCAGACTATTAAAAGGGCTGCTGACAGCAGGATTTAAGGTTAAGGGAACAAGGGTCCTCTCAGCCCTGGAGCCCTGCACCACAAAGGAGCTTACCCACTACGCACGCATAAAAGGGATTGAGATGCCCCGGCTTATAGGATACGAAGAGGCGCTTCTAATAGCCGAGGAAACCAACAAAGAGGACGGTAATGCAGTAAAGCGCTTCGTAGCTGAAATCACAGACACTATAAGCGGCTCCTCAAACGCAGCCTACAAATTCATAGAGAAAACAAGGGAGATTGTTAATGAACAGTCAAAAAATCAGCATAAGAATAAGGGGGGTTAACACATCAGAAAGACTCATTCTTCTCGCGCTGATTATCATGTCATCATTATTTCTTCTTTACGGCTGTCAGCATGTCGTTCAAAAAAATAAAATTCAGGCCAGCATTAAGGGGCAGAGGGTTAATGAGTCCTTCTCTCTCGCACCCTATTTCTGCAGACAGAGCAACTGCACCTCTGTCTTTGACCGTTTCATCAATCATAGCGGGGTAGTCTGCGCATTGCACGAAATGAATGAGCCCTCAGCAATGCTCATAGTCAATAAAAACAGGAACATCTCAATAATCATAGAGGACAGATACTGCAGGAGCATCAGTAATCCAAGAGTAGCATGCGATAACAGGAGGAGATATATGCACGACAAATTCTGTGTTTATGATGATGAGGTGCTCACAGGCTCAGCGAACCCGACGGTGAGGGGGTTTAACAGGAACGATAATGTGGTTGTGGTTATAAACTCGTCGAGAGTCGCAGGATTCTACAGGGACGAATTCAGAGAGATAAAAAATAGGGAGGGAGACAGGAAAACACCAGACATCCTTATGCAGGACAGTAACCGCTCGCTGAGAGTCCTCTTCTGCCCCGACGATGACTGCGAGCAGGAAGTAATCAGGGAGCTTGACAATGCAAAGAGAAGCGTCTACTTCCTTGCGTTTAGCTTCACAAACAGGAGGATAGCAGACGAGCTTGCCTCGCTTAAAAAACGGGGCGTCGATGTTGAGGGAGTGGTTGAGTCCAGCCAGCTCTCCCGCTACTCAGTCTTCAATATTCTCAGGGAGGAGGGAATAGACATAAGAAAGGATGGGAACAGGGCGATGATGCACCATAAACTCTTCATAATAGACAACCGAACCATAATAACCGGCTCTGCAAATCCCACGAACAACGGGATGTTCAGGAACGACGAGAATATCATAATAGTAGGGGACAGCTCATTCGCAGGGAAATTTGTGAAGGAGTTTATGAGGGTAAAAGCTGATTCCAGGTAACAACTATTTTATGACAAGGAAGAGGTCGGCAACATTAGTCCCTGTAAGCCCTGTAACTATGGCATCGCCGCTGAGGCCAAAGAAGGAGTAAGAATCGTTGTTCTCAAGGAACCCGCCTATGTTAAGATTTTTCTCCCCTGCATGCTTAATTGTGATTGAATCCGCAATCGCCCCTGCATAATCAGAGTTGTCAGCCCCGTCGCTTGCGAAAGACACGAGAGTCTTGCCCCCCAGCCCTGAGTTGAGTAAGGCTGCAAGTGCAAGGTGCTGGTTGCGCCCCCCCTTTCCTTTGCCCTTCACATTAACCGTGGTCTCGCCACCGCCAATCAGGCAGTCCTCTTCAGAAGCATCGGCTTCCTCAATTAGCATGTCAGCGACTTTTTCTGCCTCTCCCCTGATAGCTGATGAGAGAATCCGCGCGGTGTAGCCA
>WALR01000135.1 GCA_015522765.1 Candidatus Woesearchaeota archaeon
GGTTGTGGGTGTTGCTCCTCTTCCTGTTACAGTGGTTGGTATTGCTTCTCCGCTGGTTGTGGGTGTTGCTCCTCCTCCTTCTCTCATCTCAAGCTCTTCCCTCCGGAGCTCTGTCTCCAAGCTCCTAAGAAGTGAATTCAGGTCATCATCTTCGAGGATACGGGGGGAAAAGGCTAATTCCTTCACCCTATTAAAGAAGTTGTTCTCCTCAAATTCCTCCTTGTAAAGCTTTGTGGGAATCCACTTTCTAATCTTCGCCAGGACGCCTTTAAGCCCTTTCCTTGTTTCCTCCTTCCATTCACGGCTTAACTCCTCATATTCTTTAAGGTTTTCCTCCTTTACTTTCATTATCTTGTTTGCCGTAGCGATAAGATTCTTTAGTTTATCTCTGCATTCCTCAAGCCCCTTTAGCAGCTTATGCGGTGGGGGGGTCAGCTCAATTTCTGCATCCTCTATGCTCTGTTTTATGGACCTGATTGTCTCCTTATCTGTGCCTATTATCCTGGTTATCTCATTCAGGGCGGCTCCTGCCTGCTTCACCAGCTCATCCAAATCAATATTTTCCTTATTGTTCCTTATAAGCGCAGCTATGAATGCTATTCTGTGGTAGGGAAGAGTGCTTTTAATGATGTTCTTAACAGCATTGTTTATTTCGTCCTTCTTATCCTCCCATTTTCTTATATAATCCCCTGACTTTGTTATTATCCCATTTGCAAGCTCTATCTCATTTGTAAGAGCATTATCCTCCTCGCCAGCTGCCCTTATTTTCCTATCCTCTTCATCTAATGCATCTTTTATCGAACTCACTATTCCCTTTATTTTTCTCATACTCTCAATCAGCGTCCCTATCTCAAATTCATCCTCCTTCTTTGCCTCTATTGAAAGCTCATTTAATGCCCCTGAGAGTTCCTCCTTGGCATCCTTAAAAGGATTATCCGGAATATTGTCTATTAACTCATTAATCTTATCCAAGAATTCCTTCTTGGGCTTTATCTTAAGCGCGATTTTCTCATTGTATATTTTTTTCACACATTTAATTAGTTCCTCTATGTTTTTTCTTTCCTCCTCCCAGAGCTTATCCAATTTCTTCTTTGTTTCCTTCATGAGCTTCCTGACTTTTGCGTTGAACCTGTCAAGAAGATGGTAGAGCAGCCCTATGATTATTAATGCTAATCCAGGTACTCCTAGGCCTATAAGCCCCATAAATAATCCTACGCCCATAAATGAATGGGAGAGTCTACTCTTGTTCGTCAGGCTTTTATACCCTTTACGGGCATGCATGTAGAGGGATATGACCAGTATTATTGTCAATAACAGCCAGCTCTTCCAGTTGAACAGGAATCCTGTTATGCTCTTCTTCTTATTCACCTTTACCCTTAAGGTTGCCGTCCCTATCTCTTTACCGTTGTGTTTGGCTCTTATCCTGAATGTAACAGTTCCCTCCTTTAATCCGTCGACCTCTATTTTATTATCAGTTACATTTATGGAGGCGGCTTTTTCGTCCCCGCTAATCACCTCGACTTCATAGCTGTCCGCACCATATGGCCTGTCTTTTATCTTAACTAACGCCTTCTCTCCCTCTGTTATGTTTACCCCTGTTTTCTCAAGAGTGAATGCGCTTGTGTAGCCCCCTACCTTGTCATTGAGGAAATCTATGAACCCAGAGACATCATCGGTGTAGCCTGTTAGATTGGCCTCCCTGAACAATTTTAGGCTCTCCATATTCATGAGCCCTACCTTCTCTTTTTGTTCCAGGATGTAAAGCGCCTTGATTACCTCAACCAGTTCATTGTCAATGCTCATCTTAACCGCGCTGAGGGTTTCCTCTCCTGATGCAAGCGTACTGCCAGCCGTTGTTATTAATATGAGTGAGACAATTAGGATTGTTGCGATTATCCTCCAGCCGTCCTTATTTTTTATTGTGCCAGCCATCTTAATCATTCGCACCTGAACCCGTCTGCATCCGGAATTGTTTTCCCGTTTTCTTTCTCTGACATCGCCTTTTCTACCTCTTTGTCCATCTCTATAAGGAGCTTCCCGTACCTAATCAGCCCCTCCTTCCCCAGCTTCTTAATCCTGCCGTGGTACTCATTTTTATCCCAGTTGGAGAAGCAGTTTATCACCATGAGTCTGTAAAAATCGTTGAGAATCTTCTGGCGGGATTTGTTTGCTACTCCGCCTGTATCCATATTCACCTCTTTTCCGTACTTAAGAATCTCCTCATAAACACCATCAACCTCTGCCCCTGATTTTTTAATTTCGCCCATATCAAAATACTTTCTCATGCGAATCTCCCTGTAGGCAATAAGTGCGTCAAAGTAATACTCTGAGTACATGTCAGGGTTCTCCATGGCAGCGTTCCTGCATGCTATAAGCTTTTCCTGGTAGTCAGTGATTGGAAGGGGCGTGCCCGTCTTAAGCCTCTCGCTTGTTTTCTTCGCCCTGTAAGAGAGGCTCTTAAGGTTGGTGCTTATGAGCTCTGCGCAGGGGGGCGGCCC
>WALR01000136.1 GCA_015522765.1 Candidatus Woesearchaeota archaeon
CATTGAGGGGAGGAAGGCTATCTGGAGTAGGCGTCTCTTTTTTTTCCTGGACAGGAGCTTCCCTGCCTTCCTGCTTATTCAGGGCCTCCTCTGCAAGGGGAGGCAGCTCATCAGGCACATCCTCTCCGCTATCCGCTTCCTCTTTCTTTCCACTGCTTTTTAAGCTTCCTAAAATTCCCATCTTCCCCCGCTCTCTATGATTCTGCCCTGTTTAAAAACATTTGTAAGTATTATTAAGTGGTTCCAAAAGCCACCAAAAAGTTTTTATACACACACTTACATATCTTTGTGTATAATGGTAAAGAAAAGGGTTAATTTATCCCTGGATAAAGAGGTTTACTCGTTCTTTCAGAGGTATTGCGAAGAGAATGGGATGGTCGTCTCAAAAAAGGTCGAGCTTTACATGAAAGAGGAAATGAAGAGGAGGGGCTTTACCGCCTACAAAAAGAAAAGACAATGAGGAGAATGGGTTAAAATGGGGGAACGCAATACAAAGAGGAGGATTGCAGAGGCGTTGTTTATCTTTATAATGCTGGCCCTCCCCCTCTTACTCTTTCACATTTATCTCTCGGGCAATTCATTGACAGGAAATGCTGTGGTATCATCAAGGGCATTCATCTACATGAAGTATAATGCTGTGTGTTTAACAACCCTGCATCAGGGGTGGAATCTGGCGAGTTTTGCATGCGAGGTTGACAACTCTTCTGTAAACAGCATCCTCAACATGAGCAGGGTGATATCAATTCATGGTTATTACGAGAATGACACATCAGACCCCTGGAAGGCGTATATGGCCGGGCTCCCCTCCTGGGTTATTCAGGATTTAAACGAGATAAGTCCTGATGAGGGTTATTGGGTAAAGGTGAATGAGAGCATGGAGGTGCTGGAGTACGGGAACCTCACCCTCCCCAAACTAATCCCCCTTGTAAGGGGGTGGAACCTTAAGGGCTTCCCGAACAACCAGACAGAGAGCGCAGAGGATGTATTCGGCTCAACAGCCAACATTGAGGGGGTGTGGGCATATGAAGCAACAGATGAGGGTGACCACTGGAAGGTTTACTCGCCTTCCAATCCCGGCGGGAGCGACCTTAAAAACATAACGCCCGGCAGCGGCTACTGGATTAAGACAACCAATGAGAGCGAGTGGATGGTCAATTAGTTAAGATGGGCAGGCCTACTTGTGGTTTGGAACATGAAAAGAAGAATATGGTTGGTATAGTGATGCTTCTACTCTTAGCTGTGCTTGTGCTCTCCCAGTTAAAGACAGCTATTGCGACGCCGCTGGCGTCAATGGAGTTTTACGGCCAGGTGATAAAGGACAACATGAAGGCTCCGAAGGGAACAGTGATAGAAATAGTGGATAAAGAGGGGGTTCCCTGCGGGAAGACGATTATGAATAAGGAAGGAGAGTATGGACTCCTCTCATGTGAGGGCGACCTTCCTGAAACAGCGGTGAAAGAGGGGCCCTCAATAGGGGAGCCGCTGTCCATTGTTGTTAACGGGAGGAGGATGAGAAGCGGCAACCTCTCCTTCTCGCCAGGGAAAATCGTTAGGATAGACATACTGCTGGGAAGGTTTAATCCGGCTGAATACGGCACTATGAAACTCCTAAATGAGAATACAGGGAAAGAATCTTTTTTTGTTGCTGTATTCAAAATTTTGTTCTTTATATTTCTGGCCATTTATATTGCTCTGCTTCTCCTTGGCTTAAAAAGAAAAAGGTCTGCCAATAAAAAAAAGAGGGTATATGCAGGCAAGCCGCGAACATTGTTTTTAATGCTCACCCTTTTATTCCTCCTGCCTTTCCTGGCAAACCCCTCATCCTCTTTCCCCCAGACAGCGATGGAGCTTTACGGGAATGTGACAAATAACGGCACTCCTGTCGCTAAAGGAACTGTTGTTTCTGTATTTGCGAATAACAGGGTGTGGTGCGGCAACTTCAGCGTATTTTATGAGGGAAGGTACGGCCTTCTGAGCTGTAAAGGCGCTGACACAGAGAATTCCAGCACAGGGGCGAACAGCGGGGACAGCCTCTGGTTTTACATAAACAACAGTGTGGCATACCCCTATGGGGATACAACATGGGAATCAGGGAAGTTCCAGAGAATAGATATCATTGTTGACCATCCGCCTGTACTTTCCAAGATAGGAAAGCTTAACGCCACAGAGGACACCTACTTTTATTACGACTACAATGCCACAGACGCCGACAACAACACACTCACATTCTCGGCCAACACTTCATTATTCACAATAAATCCTTCGACAGGGGAGATAAGCTTCTACCCCACAAATGATGATGTTGGAAATTACTCCATAAACATAAGCGTTACCGACGGCTACCTCTCTGATTGGGAGGTGATAAATTTTACAGTGATAAATGTTAATGACCCCCCATTCTTCCTTCACAACCTGACAAATCAGACTATTAATGATACTACAGGAACGCTCTTGTATGACATAAACGCCAGCGACATTGACAGGGGGGATGTGCTAACATATTTCACAAACCTTACAAAACTCAACATAAGCCCGACAACAGGGCTGATAAACTGGACTCCAACTTATCGCGATCTTGGCAATTACTCTATCAATGTGACCGTCTGCGATAACTCCGGCGCTCCCAATAACTGCACAAGCGGCTACTTTTGGATTTTTGTTGAGGGGATAAACAGGCCTCCTGTTCTTGACCATATACCTGATTTGCTTGTGAGAATCGGGGACACGCTCAGATACGATGTGAATGCGACTGATAAGGATGGCGATGTTTTAACCTTCTTTGACAACACATCCTTATTTGATATAAACCCCCAGACAGGCCTCATAACCTTTACTCCCAATGAGAGCCAGCTAGGTTCCTACTCTATACTTATAGGTGTTTCTGACGGCAAGGCAAGTGTAACCCAAAAGATTATACTCTCTGTTAAAGAGGCGTTATACTGCGGAGACAACATATGCTCTGAAGAAAAGGGGGAAAACTGCATGACATGCCCTGCCGACTGCGGGGCCTGCCCCCCTCCCACAAGCGGAGCCGGAGGCGGGAATGCGGCAGCCGGAG
>WALR01000137.1 GCA_015522765.1 Candidatus Woesearchaeota archaeon
AAGATATGAATGCCTTTGCTTCTCAGCAGGGATCCTAAGAAGACCAGCTTGTTGCCCTTAACCGTATTTCTACTATTATCATTCATAGTGATATTTGGTATCACGCTTATACGCTCTTTTTTAATGCCATAAAATTCGAGGCGGGATTTCATGTAGCTGCTTGTCGCAGCATAATGGTCAAATTTCCTCAGCTTATTATTAATCCTTCTGAAGATGGAGTAGCCGAATAGCCACGCAGCCGGATTCAGTCTAAGCCAGAAGCTGTTTCTCATCTTCCCCATCTCCTTACTTTTCATCATGCAGGAGGAGAAGGTAGATAAACTGCAGCGGCGCCAGCATTCCTCCCTGTCTGCATAAAGCAGGTTGCCCTTGGGGCAGAATGGCACAGGGCTGTTCACATGCATTATAGCAGGGGTGTCTGTTTCCACAAAGCAACCAACACTGGTCGTGTTGAAGTAGTGGATTATATCGAAATGCTCCTCTGATAAGAGTTTCCTTATCTCTCTGCGGCATCTTCTCGGGAAGAGGATTGTCCTCTTTATGTTTCCTGTGAATGTGGAGGGCGACGCTCTTGTATTTATCCGCCTCAACACCCTTATGCCGTTAAGCAGAGCCTCTTCTTTTCCCCTGGTTCTTGATGTCAGGACAGCTACCTCTACTCCCTTATTCACTAGCTCCCTGGCAAGAAGAAAACAGCTCAGCTCGCCTCCTCCCATCACGGCAGGCGGAAAATACTCGCTGATGAAGAGAACTTTCATTTTTATAGTCTCTTATATTCAAATCCCATCTGCCCTGCTTCCTCCTTGCTGTAAAACCCCTTCACATCAAAGAGTACCGGTTTCTCACTCATTCTCTCTCTTAACTTCCTAAGTGTCAGCTGGCTGAACTGCCTGTGGGGGCTGAACATTATTGCTGCATCCATATCCTTTAGCTCCCTGAACTGGGTGTTCCTTATGTTAAACCCGTCACTTCTTATTACTGCGGGCAGCAGGGGGTCATGAACATACACCTTTACCTTGCGCCTCTTTAACTGCTGGATGATTATTAATGCCTTGCTGTTTCTCGTGTCAGGAACATTCTCCTTGAATGTTACCCCTAATATTACTGCCTTTGCCTCCCTGAGCTTCTTTCCTGCACCTTTAATCATCTCTGCGACCTTCTCAGCTATGTGGTAGGCCATGCTGTTATTTACCGCTCTCCCTGCAGCTATCACCCTTGTTTTATAGCCGAGCTTCTTCGCCTTAAATGTTAGATAGTAAGGATCTACGCCTATACAATGGCCGCCGACAGCCCCAGGGGTGTATCTGTGAAAGTTCCACTTTGTAGATGCCGCGTCAATAACATCGGATGTATCAATTCCAAGCCTGTCGCATATCAATGCCAGCTCATTTATTATCGCTATGTTGACATCCCTCTGGATATTCTCTATTATCTTCGCTGCCTCCGCTACTTTTATGCTCGGCGCCTTATACACCCCTGCTCTTATAACTGAGGAGTAAACCCCTGCAACCCTGCGTAATGTTTCCTCATCATCGGCTGAGACAATCTTTTTTATCTCTTCCACCCTGTTCTTCTCGCCAGGGCTTATCCTCTCAGGGGAGTACGCTATAAAGAAATCTTTCTTGTATTCCCTCCCGGAGTATCTCTTTAATATTGGGAGGCACACCTCCTCAGTAACTCCCGGGTAGACCGTGCTCTCATAGACAACAACTACGCCGGGCTTCATATTCATGGCGACAGTTTTTGTGGCTGCCTTAAGGGCCTTCAGGTTAGGCGTATTGAACCTTGTTATTGGAGTGGGCACTGTTATTATTATCATATCAGCATCTCTTATAACGCCAGTATCATTCGAGAAGCGTATCTTTAACGCTTTCAGTTCTTTCTCTTTAACAGAGTTAGTGCTGTCAACACCCCTCTGGAGCTCCGCCACCCTCTTCTTGTTTATGTCAAATCCTGAAACCTTGTAGCCTTTCCTGGAGAATGCCACTGCAAGGGGCAGGCCAACATAGCCCAAGCCCACAATGCAAATTTTCTCTTTTCTCTTCACATGCACTTTAATCACTTAAAATTTATGAATCCGTCCTCATCTCCCAGGCCAAGCTCCTCGTGAGCCCACTTAAACGGCTTGTCCCCTGAACTTATCAGCTCCCTGATTATGCCAATGGTCTTCTTTCCCACATCAACGCCGTAAATGC
>WALR01000138.1 GCA_015522765.1 Candidatus Woesearchaeota archaeon
GGCTTAATACCTTGCTGACCTGCCCCTTGTTTATGAATATCACCGTGTCTATTACCTGGGGTATTACGCCCAGCTCTATCCTCCCCACAAATCTCTGTATGGCGTCAATGGGATTCGTAGCGTGGACCACACCAGCAAGCCCTATGCCGGCGAGGCGGAGGTCAGAGAAGAGCTGGAAATCAGAGGTGTTCCTCATCTCGTCAAATATAGTGTAGTCAGGCCTCGACAGCAGTAGTATGTCATGCACCTCCTGGGCGTCGCCATGGCTTATGGCGTACTGGGTTATCTCGTCAGAGAGTATTAAGTCCCTCGGCGCCTCTATAGTCTTGATTATCTTCCCCTTCTTAACATAGTGCTCTGCAAGCGCCTGGGCAAATGTGCTCTTCCCCATCCCGGGGCTCCCTGCTATGAGTATCCCCTCAGCCCTGTCATTTATCCTTGAGATGAGCTTCTCGCTCAGGGAGTAATCCTCGAGGGCGAGCCTCTTAACAGGCCTAACGGCAGTCACCTCCCACCCGTCGCTGAACGGGGGCTTGGTTATCACAATCCTGAAGCTGCCCAGCTGGACAATCGTGCTTCCCGGCCTCTCTATCTCTATAAAGCTGTCCTTCCTTATATTCGCCTCCTCTATTATCTCCCTGCCTATGTGCTGGACTGATTTCTGGGACAACTTCGAATCAGCTATCTGCACAAACTTCCAGCTGCCCGGAAATCCCCTCTTGGCAAATGGGGGGGTGCCCTCCTTCAGGTGGACGCTCATCGTCTCCTTATCAAAGAACTTTTCAAGAGAGAGCTTCTTCCTCAGAATCTTCTTTTCGAGGGCGACAACATGCAGCCCCTTAATCCTTGCGAGCCTCTCCTGAATGTCATCAGCAGTCATTAAAATCCCGTTTGTTTCATACGCCAGAATCCTTATCATCCTGTTAACATCATCACTGGTTATTCTCTCAAGCTCGTAGCCTCTTATGTCCTCACCAGAATAGTCCATCCTGATTGCCCCTTCCTCTGCGCGTTTCCTCAATACCTCGAGTTCGCTTATCCCGAGAAAGCCCACTGCCCTGTTCTCCCGGGATTCCCTCTCGAGATAGGTGAGAAGAGCCCTGTGAATCACAAGTTTGTAGCCGCCATTTTTTTTGGACGCCAGCCACTCAGAGACAAGCCCCTCAACTATAACGCTGAGGTCGGGAACAATGACATTAGTTTCTCCATTATCCAAAAAGTAGCCGTCGCCCTTCTCCGACACATCCTGATTTGACAAAGATTCTTTTTTCATTAGCATCCCTCCTTGAACACAATAATGTGGCTTAACCTAACGAGTTTTTTAACTCTTTCCATTTATCCTGCCCCCTCCCCTAAGGATAAAACCAATTACTATGCCAAATGAAAACGCAGCCACAACGAGAAGCTTCAGATAGAGGATGTCGACCCTTCTAAAAATGGTGTTAACAATGTAGATGGGCCACTCCACTGCCGAGATGCCCATATGGATATCTGCGCTTCTCCTGACGACACTCTTCCTGCCCTTATCATCGCTAAACTCTGCCTTTATAATTATCTCATTATCCCCTCTTCTCAGGGAGAGGCTATTAAGCTCTATATCAAAGTTCCTTGACTGGTTGAATCCTTCAAAGTGCCACTCCCTGCTCTGTTTCCCGCCCCTGCGCATTATATAAACATTGAGAAGTCTTGGTGATGAGCGGGAGGTTTTCTCTATTCTGAAGCGGAGATGGAAAGGAGTGTTAAATTCAACATCAGCGGGAAAGGCAAGAGAGGATATATTAACAGAGGGCCTGTCATTTATATTGGTCATGAAGTCGAATGTCCTTGATTCTCCATTGTAGAATACGCGCCCGCTCTTAACTCCCGAACTATCGCCCTTTACCCTGAATACGACAGTCTTTTCAGAGGCAATCGGCAGAAAATTATGCTTACAAGGAGCAGGATTGTTCTCCTCGCCGAGTAAACCATAGAGGCAGAGAGACAAATTTTTAATCCCTACAGTCCCTGAGTTTCTAAGGGTGCAGCTGATATTAAAGCTCTCATTCTCGTATGCTGTGCTGCTCTGGGAACACCTGACATCCACACCTGAAAGAAACTTTTTTGACTGCGCCTCGTCCATCGTCTTAACCCTGGTAAGCTGGGACAGAGAATAGGATGGATAGGAATCAGCTACGGTAATATTTGCTGATGACCCCCCTGAACGGATGGTCAGGAGTTTAATGGGAAATACATAAACATAATCTTTAAGCCCGCTGAACCTAACAATGAAATCTCTTATTATGCTTCCCCCGGGCTTAACCATAATGTTCCTCCTAGGAGAGCCCTCAACAGCCATGCCCTTCGCTCCTGCTATTGTTATTCTCTCCGAGATGTAGTAGGGGAGGGGATTTGAAACTTTTACCCTTAGAAGGTCGTATGAGCCAATACCGACACTAGCAGAGTAGGGCTCGACAGATATGTTGAGGGGAAGGAAACCCCCCTCCTCCTTATCGATTAGCGAGACATTTATGTTAAGGGGATAGCTCTTTATATCCTCGTCTCTCCCCAGCCAGACAAATTTCGTTGAGGATGAGAGGGCATCGTAGCCCTCCCCCAATATTATATGAGAAGCGTCAACAAACCCCTGCTCATCATATGTCACATCCCAGGGAATCCAGCCGTAGCCAGGGAAATAGACCTCTGCCCAGCCGTGAAGCTGGAACCGCCCGCCGTTTACATTCGACCACGACAACCCTGAGATGAACCTCGCGGGTATATTAACGCTTCTTAAGAGGGCGATGAAGAGTGAGGTGAGCTCATCACAGACACCCCTCCTATTAATGAGAACCCAGGAGGCGTTCTGGCTCGTCTTGCTGGTTATTGTTGTGAGGGAGTAATTGATATTCTCATTAACCCAGCCTGCAATGGAAGAGACAACATCGTAATAGTCGTTCTTCCCCCTGACTATCTTGTATGCCCTTTGTTTTATGAGATTGTTATCTGAGTCAATGTTGCCGCTTGCATTTAGGTAGCCGGCTATTTCAGGGGGGTAATCAAAGAATGGGAAGGTAATCTTCTTTGTTACGCGCCCTCCGCATCTCCTCGATGTTATATCTGCAAGCGCACCGTAACCAATTATTGAATCTGCGTTTAATCCGTCGGTAGCCATCTCCATCTTCAATGAGGAGTCCGCCTCTTTCATAGCATATTTAATGGCGCCGCCTCCTCTTATCAGATCCCCCCTCCTGTTCTTAACAGACAACTTTAGCGGGAGCTCCCCCCCTGACTCATGAAGCAGATTAATGGAGTTTATCGACTGACAGCTTCCCTCCCTCGGCAGGAGGCTAAGATAGACGCTCAGGGACTCTGTCCTGAAGTCAGAACCCTCACTCTCCAACAACACCCTTGATGTTAATGAGAGATTAATCCTTATGCTCTTAAGGGTGGCAAGCTCATCATCCCTTATTAAATTTGGAGAGGCTGACATGGGAGGGGCAACTAACAGGAGTATAAAGAGCAGGGATAAAACAGGGATGTAAATTTTAGGGTTTCCCCCTTTTTTTGCCATTCTTCCTATAAAAAAAATTAAATTTATAAAGGTTCGCAAAGACAATATAAAGAAATGAGAAGAGATAATGGACTAATTGTAATAGAAGGGATAGACAGCAGCGGCAAGGGCACCCAGGCAGAGCTTTTATGCAGGTGGATGAGAAAACAGGGGAAGAGGTGCAGCAGTATATCCTTCCCTCAATATGACTCCTTCTTCGGCAGGATTATAGGGAGGGTTTTGAGGGGAGAGATTAATCCAGCCCAAAAAGAGTTCGCAATGCTCTATGCCCTTGACAGATTCAAAAAGGCGGAGTGGCTAAGGGAGAAACTCAAAGAGGGGTTCGTGGTCTGCGATAGGTATGTCGAGTCAAACATGACCTATCAGGAGGCCAAGAAAGAGGGAATGGCAGAGTGGGTTGAGAAGATTGAGTACTCCTATTTCAAGATGCCAAAGCCCTCCATAGTTATAGTCCTGAGAATGCCAATCAGGGAATCACAGAAACTCATGAGAGGAAGGAAGACTAAGGATTACCTTAAGGGCTCAGTAAGGGACAGGAACGAGTCCAATATGCAGTTCCTGGAGGCAGTGGACAGGGCTTATGCCTCGCTCGCCAAGGAGAAGGGGTGGCTGGTAGTCGACGAGTACGCTGACGGGAGGGTTCTGACGATTGAGGAGGTTCATAAAAGGATAGTAGGGATATTAAAAGAAAGACTCTGATTAATCAACAATTCTTATCCTCATGTTGGGGTATTCTGCCAGAACAGCGTTCTTTATCCTCTGGATGAACTCCTTAGAGGGCGAGTCAAGATTCCTCATCATCATGGATGAAACCTCCTGGGAGGGGACAAACGGCTTCAGATGCCACTCGGCGTTTACCCCTTTTATCAGCCCGGCAATCTTTAAGAACTGGGACTTCTTGTACATGAGGGAGGGAATAACCACAGTGGTGAAGACGACATCCACCTTCTCATCATGCTCCTTAAGCAGCTCTATGCTCCTCCTTGTATCCCCCATTATTGCCTCTGTTAATTTGAAGAATGTCCTTGACTTTGTGACATTTTCAAATATTGCGGCATCGAGGGGGGCCTTTACATCCATATTAACATGGTTAAGGAGGCCCTTCTCAAGCATCGTTTTTAGGGCAAATGGCTTGCTCCCGTTTGTGTCAAGCCCTACCTCGAGACCGTGCCTGGCGGCAAAAACCGATATCTCCTCGCATAATGCCCTCTGGAGGAGCGGCTCCCCCCCTGTTATGAAGACGCTGTCTATAAGAGGAAGAACCTCTTCTATCTCCTCAAATGCTGGTTTTAAGGGAACATGGTATTCTTCCCTGAATCCGAGAATGCTTGATTCATAGCAGTAGGGGCAGTGGTAGTTGCATCCCGCCAGAAAAAATACGGCTGAGGAATGATGAGGCCAATAATCCTCTGATAATGGCACCACTCTCGCAATATAGCCGTCCATTTTATCCTTCTCAGGAATTTAAACTCCTGTACTCCCGAACCCCCCTTCCTGTCTCTTAGAGGAGGGAAGCTCATCGACAACTTCTACATCTGCCTTTTCCACCCTCTTCACAACGAGCTGGGCAATCTTCCTGTTTTTCTCAACTAGGTAGGGCTCGCTTCCAAGGTTTATCAGTATAACCCCTATCTCTCCCCTGTAGCCCGCATCAATTGTTCCAGGGGTGTTAAGCACTGTCAAGCCGTGTTTAAGCGCGAGACCTGACTTGGGCCTTACCTGCGCCTCAAATCCAATGGGCAGGGCAATCCTTATCCCTGTCCCGACCATCCTCCTCTCCCCGGGCTTAATCAATACCTCCTCTGTTGAGTAGAGGTCCATGCCCGCATCCCCCTCATGGGCGTATGAGGGGACAACCGCGCCGTCATCCTTCTTAATAAGCATCTTCATAAAAACACCTCCTATCCCTTAAAGTCAAAAACAGAGCGGATATTGCTGCTGATTACTTTTTTATCCTTAGCGTTTATCTTAAAATTTAGTATTGAGAACTCCTTAGATATCATTGTTATGTTCCAGACAGGCTCTTTGTTAAGTAGCTGAAGGATTACCATAGTGGTAACTGTAGAGAAGGGGAGCTTATTAGCCTTTTCCTCAACTAAATCAAGCGCCTCGTTAAGGGGAACTGCACATCCATTAACATCAAGTGGAAGTATCTTCTTCCCTGACCTGAATATCTCTGATGTATGGGTTGTCCTCACCCTGCTACCCTCGACGAAGAATGTAAGGGCACGCCCGTCATTGAGCAGGAAACCGAACTGCCACTCAGAGAAGTCACGGGAAGCCCCCTTTGAAGAGGAAAAGCAGGAGAAGAGGAATGCGCCCTCACCGGTTATTCTTTTATACTCCTTATCTGATTTTACAATATCAAGTGCCTCTCTAAGTTCCATTCCCTGATGAGAGAATAATAAACTTATAATACTTTTGGAAATTTAAACAGCAAAGGGCAATGCTTAAATAATCCTTATTCATCCCCAATAAAATGCCTATAATTTCAGATGATACGAAGAAGCTCCTTGAGAAACAGGGGTATGCATTCTCAGGTGAGCACAGCGCCGTCAAGATATGCCATTACACCAAGAAGGCCCTGCGCGGTGAGGGAACCTGTTATAAGAACAAATTCTATGGCATACTAAGCCACAGATGCCTCCAGATGAGCCCTGCCGTCAACCTCTGCCAGAACCAGTGCATCTTCTGCTGGAGGGAGATGGAGCTCTTTACACCCGCGATGATTACGAAGCCAGACGATCCTGATGAACTCGTAAAGAGGAGTATTGAGATGCAGAGGAAGCTCCTCTCTGGATTCGGGGGCAACCCAAAAGTTGAAAAGAAGCTGTTCGAGGAGGCCCTTAACCCAAAGCACTTCGCAATCTCGCTTACAGGGGAACCAACCACCTATCCCAAGCTGAAGGAGTTCATAAGGGCGCTGCACAACGGCGGGATAAGCACCTTCCTCGTCTCCAACGGGATGCTCCCTGACAATTTAAGGGAGATACTTGAGTATGAGGCGCCCACCCAGCTTTACCTCTCTGTTGATGCGCCCAACGAGAAGCTCTTTAAGGCGATAGACAGGCCAATGTTCAGCGACGGATGGGAGCGCCTGATGAGAAGCCTCGACCTGGAGAAAGAATTTGGGGAGAAGACGAGGACGACGCTGAGGATGACACTGATAAAGGAGATGAACATGGTGGAGCCGGAGAACTGGGCCAAGGCGATAAGCAGGAGCAAGGCAATGTTCGTAGAGGTCAAGGGATATATGTGGGTTGGGGCGAGCAGGAAGAGGATGGAGATGGAGAATATGCCCAGCCATGATGAGGTAAGGGACTTCTCCCTTAAGATTGCCGAGCACGCAGGCTACAAATTAATAGATGAGATGCCCTCCGCAAGGGTTGTCCTCTTGTGCAGGAGGGACTTCAAAGAGAGGATAATGGACTTCTCAAATGACAGCTGGCGGACAAGGCCTGGCGAGTATGAGGATTACAACAGGATAAATTAGAGGTAAAATATTCTTCCGTCAGGGCCGGGATTAATTATCAGTGTCTTACCAATTAAATCTCTCGCGTGGAATGCCTCGTGGAGATGGCCGGTTACAACAACATCCGGCTTCAGCTCCCTTATGAAGTCCCTTATGTCACGGTTGCCGAAGTGACCGCTGTCAATCATATCTGTCGTTGTCCCGTAGGGAGGCGCATGCGTTACGAAGACGAGCTTCTTATCCTTATTCCTCACTATTATCCTCTTCATCCTTTCCTTAAATGACTTAAAAGAGGACACCCTTGAAGAGAAGCAACCCTTTGAATAGCCTATGAACAGGATGTCATCGATTACCATGTGCCTGCCGGAGATGAAGCTTATGTTAGGGTAGTTCAACGCTGCATGCCTCATCTCATCCATGCCCTCATGATTCCCGTTTATCATAACAACCCTCTTATTAAGCTGGCTGACCAGCCTCATCATTTTTGAGAGCCCAGCACCAAAGAGTGTGAGGTCACCTGCAAAAACAACTATGTCTGAGTTCTTAGCCTTCTTCTTCACGCGCATTAGCTGGCTCACACTGCTGTGCACATCTGTGAATGCAAGAATCTTAACCCTTTCCCTGACTTTTGATTTCATCCTAGCTCACTGAGTAGTACTCCTCTAATAAAAGCACATCGAGGTTTGAGGCGTCATTCAATGAGTAAAGCCTGCCACTGCCAATCTCTACCATTTTCCTAGCTGCCTTCTCCCCCTCTTTATCAAGGCTTATCCCTATTATTGAGAGGTTTATTTGTTCAGCCTTAATCTTATACACAGCGTTTAACGCATCCTCAACAGGGGATTGGCCTGCTGTTGCAAGGGCATCTGTCACCATGATTATGTGCTTCATCCCATTCTCTTTTTTTAACAAGGATATTGCCCTGTACATCGCCTCCGCAATATTTGTCTGACCCCTTGCCTGTATGGAGGCAATCCATTTGATTATATCCGTGAACGAACCCCCGGGGGGAACACCCACGCTTCTCGAGTTAAACTCAACTATCCCCAGAGAGTCACCCCTCAGATTCGTCGTGTAGGCAAGTGCTAAAGCTGCCTTCTTCGCCTTCTCAATCTTCTCCCCCTTCATACTGGCAGAGGAGTCGACACATAAAACAATATCCACCTCTTCCTTATCATCCTTAACCTTAACCTTGAGGTCCTCTGGGATCAGCGTCTTATGCCCCCTCCTCGCCATCATTTTTATGCTCTGCTTGAAGGCCATATCCCTGAAGCGGTCATTCATTGTAAAGCCCCTGTACTCCTTGAACTCCCCTTCTTTAACAAAGCGCTTATTTGACTTCCCATAGCCAAGGCTTTCAAGCCTCTTGAGCTCGTCATCAAGCATTGAGAGAGCCGCTATAAGCAGGGCCTTCTCTGTGTACTCCCCCTTTTCAACGAGCCCTTCCTCCTTCATCTTAAGGGTGAGGCTTCTGCTCCTCTTCTTAAGCTCCTTCCTGAACTCGCTTATATTTATGTTCTTTTTAACATAATCAGCGTCGTATCCTGAGAATGCCCTTATAAGCCTCCTGCCGAAGAGCCTCTCGGCGTTCCTGTAATTCTTCACCATCTCTGCAAGTATCATGTCTGGTGTGAAAGGGGCGGAGCCAGTGCCCATGATTTCAGTTATAAGGGTAGCAGCGTCCATATCAGAAGAGCCCTCCCTCTTATTCCCTACGCCGCCCCTGGACGAGCCTTCTGCCTCATCGGCCTTAGAAATGTCAAAGGCCACCACCCTTTTTCCTGGTGAATGACTCAAACATATCCGAAATGAATTTTGACTCCCCCTGAAGATACTTTATTCTGGGCTTGAGCCTTATCCTGTGGGCAAGGACAGACAAAAGGGCAGAACGAACATCCTCTAATTCAACCCTCTTCCTTGAATTCATAAGCGCATTCGCAGACGCCCTCTCATAGAGGCCTATGCTCGCCCTCACACTCGGCTTCTTCTCAAGGTTGTCATTCTCGCGGAGGTTCCTGACAAAAGAGACTACTGTGCGGAGAAGCCCCTGGGGGAAATCCACCTCCATCCTCCTTGACTTCTCCCTAACAATCCTCACCTCGTCCTCAAGAGTGTCGGGATAGCCCACATTAATCACATCAAACCTGTCAAGAAAGACATCGCTCAGTTTTTCTGTGCTTGAATCCTCAGGGTTCATCGTTGCTATCAGTATGAAGTCCGCCTCAAAGTCAAATGTGTAGGAAGAGATGGTGACCTTCCTCTCCTCAAGGGCCTGGAGGAGGGAATTCTGGAGCTTCTCAGATGCCCTGTTCACCTCGTCGAAGAACAGGACTCCGTTGTTCGCCCTGAATATTTTTCCGGGGGTGAAGGCTTCTATGCTTAAGGGTCCGTACTTAAGGGCCTTTATCGGGTCTATATCCCCTATGAGGTCCTCTGGTGTGAGCTCAGGGCTCCCCTGAATCCTCACAAAACGCTCCACGCCCTGCTTCTCAACAACATTCACCTTTCTGCCTGACTTGCAGATGGGGCACACAGGCCTGTCGGGCAGACAGTTAAACCCGCAGTCATTAACCCTTATTTTAGGGAGAAGCTTCGCAACATTCTTGGCTATTGTCGTCTTGCCGACACCCGGCGGGCCGGAGAGGATTATGTGCCTCTTGGAGACAAGTGCGGATATTAGCTGCCTCTTAACATTGGCAAGCCCTATGATATCCGTAAACACATCCTCCTGCCTTCTGAATCTCTTTACTGCTTCATCTCCTGCGTCAAAGAACATTTTACGATTCCCCTAATCACTGTCTTCCTTATTCAGCTTTTCCTTCGCCCTTCTCTCCTTCCAATAAACGACATGGCTCGCCCTCTTGTCAAAGAGCGCCACGGCCAGCTCGATTATGTTTGTCTGGTAGGGCTTAAGCTCCTTCTCTGTTATTATCTTCCTGGCGTCATCTATGCATTCGCGCATAATGCGCATATTCTCCTCCCTTGCCTTCATCTCCTCTTCCACTTCCTCTCTCTCTGTGAGCGCGACATCCACCCACTTCGGATAGACGCTCTTCTCGCTCCTCTTTGGGAGGGACTTCACAAATGCCATAGAAAAAGTTATTCATTCGTATTTTAAATAGTTATTGTTTCCTTATTAAAGGTTTTACGGCTAGAAATCAAAAAGCTGCTTCTTGCTGGAGAGGGCTGTCGGAGCCGCCCCGCCGTGCCAGGTGAACCTGGGCCTCACCTGTATGGGATAAAGCCTCTCATTGGTATCGTCAAATATCAGTGCTGCGCCCTTAACCCTTGGAAGGGCGTCAAGCTGAACATCAAGCCCTTCCCTCATATAGCTCTGCATTAATACACCCAGGGCATCTGTATCTATCTTTGCAGTAATCCTGTGGCTTATCACAGTGTCTGCCTGCGTCATTACATCTGTATGTATCTTGCCGGGCTGCTGGGTTGCGAGTATGAGGCTGACGCCGGGCTGCCTCCCCTCCCTGAGAATGGTAACCAGGGGATCTGTAGCGA
>WALR01000139.1 GCA_015522765.1 Candidatus Woesearchaeota archaeon
CAACTCGAAAGAGTTGGGTTATTTTTTATAATAAAAAAGAACAAAAGGGTGATTAAACATGAACATAAGGGTAAAGGATATGGTCAGCTCGCTTGAATACAACGAACTCGCAAAACTAAAGCATGATCTTGAAAAGGGGGGATTCCACCTTTACAAGCTGGTAAACGATGTGTTCAAAGAAAAAGAGATGGAGCACAATAAGAGATGCGCCGTCTGTAACAGCCCTCTCAACCCTGATTCGGTCAACAACATTACCCTCATATTCGGCCCCTCTGACTTCAGGAAGAAGGCATCATTCTGCGGTATAGACTGCCTTGAATATTTCCTCACACAGCTAAGAAAAATAAAGGTAGAAGCATACAGGGAAACAGGAAAAACCCAAAGCCATTCTTCTTACGGCGGTGTGAGCGATTAATCTTCCCCAGCCTTTTCTCTATTGCTTCATAGTTCCTAAAATGCCTCTCTTCCTCCCTGAACGCCCTGCTGTGGTAAATCCTCCTTCTCCCGTTATCTGAGAAACCGTGCTTTTTATGGAGGAGCTCGTGGAAAAGGACATACTTGGCAAGCTCTCTCTCACCCTTAAGCAGACTACTTATAACAACGGTGTTATCCGAAAAGCTGTAATGCCCGAATGTCCTGTGGGCGGGCAGCCCCCATTTAATGTTGGGCATGCCCATCATCCCGTTAAAATATTCCTCATTAATCTCCCTGAAAAGGACCTCAAGAGAAGGATCTGCCTCGACCCTTCCTATATTGCGCGTGCTCTTCGCAAGGTTCTTCATAAATGCCTTGTAAAGATTAATCTCGTGAAATGGAAGATTCCTCCTGACTATCTTTGATAAGAGATAAAGCGCAAGGCCGAGCCTTATCTCCCTGCTTATCCCCTTCCACCTGGAGCTCATCCTCAACTCCGCAACAGAGCCCCGGAGCGCAAGAGAGGCGTTGAAGTTGCTGAAACGCCCCGAATACACAACCTTAACATCAGAGTAATGCTTCCCTGCCTTCAGGGCGTAGTCGAGAAATTCCTGCCTGAAGAGCTCATCCTCGTTCTCCATAAATTAAACCCCCTAAAACACGCTCTTATTGTATATAAAATCAATATTAAGGACCGGCTTTAAGAATTTGTCCTTATCGTCTATGATTCGCGGGCACGCGGTGTTTATGAAGCAATCAACGAATGGAAAGTTCTCAAGCTGGCTGAAATCAAGGGTGTCAAACAAAAGGTAATAAAAGTTCTTGTCCTTAAAATCCCTTTGGAGGGCTAAAGCCTCATTAATCCTCTGCTGGCCGTATTTAGTGGTGACTAACACGCCTACATTCTTAGAGGAAAGAAACTTTGCATATGCCCCCTTCTGGTATTTCATTATTTTAACAGCCTCCTCCCTCTCAAACTCCCTAATCTCTTTTGTGAACGGATTGTAAACAATGATTTTCTGAGGATTATGCATTGCCAGTGCAAGAGGATGGAATGACCCGTCGCCCACAAACAGAACCCCTTTTATGCTGGCAGGAAGAGAAACATTGCTGCATCCTAAAATATGCCCCTCTGCATATGCATGCCTTGGCCTCACAAGCTCCACCTTTATCTTTCTCTCCTCAAGGAAAGACTTCCAGCTGTTTATGTTCTTAATAAACTGAATGGTTGTGAAGAGGGCTATTCTCGAGGGAAGAAAACGGATAATCTTCTCCGGAAGGGAAATTCCCTTATTGTACACAGCCTCTCCGAATATAATTTTCATATTTACACCTTCTTAATCTTTGCAACAAAAAAACCCTCTGTATCATTATCCTGGGGCCATATCCTCAGCGCCCTGCCGACCTCACTCGAGTAGCTTAACCCTCCGAACTCAAGCAGGGGAGGACTCCTTTTTATTTTTAATGTTATATCCTCCACTCTTAGGTCCTCATACTTGCTGATGAGAAAATCAACAACCCCTTCATCCTCTTCAGGCTCAAGTGAGCAGGTGGAATAAACGAGGGTGCCGCCCTTTTTAAGAAGAGAGTAAGCAGCATCTACAAGCTTTTTCTGGGTATGAGCAAGCCTTGAAATCATTAGGGGATTCCATATCCTGAGGGTGTTGAAGCTCTTCCTTATGGCGCCTGTAGCAGAGCAGGGCGCATCCACAAGGATTTTGTCAAACCGCCCCTTTATCCTCCAGCCGGTGTTGAGACTTATAATAGTATTAAAGGCATTCATCCTCTGAACATTCATTGAGAGCGCCTTCAACCTGCTCATCTTAAAATCATTCGCCACGATGACTCCTCTATTCTTCATCATCGCCGCCATCTGGGTGGTCTTGCTCCCCGGAGCGGCGCACATGTCAAGCACCGCCTCGCCCGGCTCAGGGTTAAGAACAAGAGCAGGGATTGTGCTCGCCGCCTCCTGAATATAAATATATCCCAGTGTGTGCTCAATTGTGTTGCCTATGTCCCTCCTCCCCTCTTTGTGTTCAATCCAGAAGCAGTCTTCGCACCAGGGGATACTCTCAAAGGAGAATCTTGGAGACATCCTTTTAATGAGAGACTCTTTATCTATCTTAAGGGTGTTCACCCTTATGCTCCTCCTGAGGAAGGAGAGCGATGTTTGTATAAATTCATGGATGTCCGTAAGCTTCTCATATCTGCTTATGAAAGAATCCTTAATGGTTATGCTCCGCCCATCCGCTGACTTAAATTCTTTGACCATTCTCTCGCTATTTAAGGTGTTTAACCATGTACGGCCCACTTAGATGATAACCCATCTTCCGATAGTAGCCCCTCGCACCTACCCCACTAATAACCGCCACCTTATCCACCCCCATCTTATCACCTGCCAATTCCTCAGCCATCGTCATCAGTCTTTTGCCTATGCCCCTGTGCTGCACCCCCTCGCCCTCTGATCCGAAGGGGAGCGCAGAGCCGTAAACATGCAGCTCTCTTATGCCCGCCACTCCCCTCTTCAGCTCTGGCCTGAACGGCTCCTTTACCTTCCTCAGCCTTAAAAATCCAAGGAGCCTGTCGCTCCTCAGAGAGTTGGCGCTTATAAAATACTCTTTTGAGCCGGAGGCAGTATAAGACTCAACTTTATATTTAATTTTCTCTTTAAGATTAAACCCTGCGCCGGGCTCCCTGCATCTTATGCACCTGCATTTTATCCCCTTTTTCTCCAGTAATTTGGCAACATACTGCCTAAGGTTTGTCTTATCAACCCCTGCAGATGTAAACTTGGTCGGGATATCCCTTTGTATCCTCATTATCCTCAGCCATTCAGGAACCTCCCTCTTGAACTCTGAGATTACCTCTGCGGCCTCCTTTGTATTTATGGGCCTGAACAATCCTTTTCTCCATTGCTCGTAGAGGGCCGTGCCCTTCATTACCATGCACGGGTAAATCTTAAGCGCGTCAGGCATGAAATCCGGATTTTTAACAATCTCCCTTAACGATTCTATGTCCTCTTCTCTGGTTATTGTCGGGAGCCCGAGCATCATGTGGTATGTTACTTTAAGAAGCGAGTCTTTTAAAAGCCTTGTCGCCTTTATTGAATCCTCCACGCTGTGGCCCCTGTTTGTGGCTTTAAGCGCCCTGTTAAATGTGCTCTGAACGCCGAGCTCAACCCTCGTCACGCCCATCCTAAGCATCTTGTTTATATGCCTCTCAAAGCACCAGTCAGGCCGCGTCTCCACGCACAGCGCAACATCCCTCACCCTGCTCTTCTCATTACTTCTCTGGGCGCTCCTCAGGGTAGCACCCTTAACCCTTCTCTTAAGAGCAATGATTCGCCTTCTCACCCTCACTGCCCTTTCCTTATCCTCCCTCGCTCCTCCAACCTCAAAGAATCTTTTAAAGAGCGGCTTATTTAGAGAGTTGCCCCTCATAAAAAAGCTTGAGAAGTCATTCATCCCCCTAAGGGCATTCTTTATGAAGCTGTACTGGTACTGCCAGGGCATCGAGGGGAATGTTCCGCCCATCACTATCAGCTCTATCTTGTTAATGTTGTGGCCGAGGAGGATGTACTGCTCAAGCCTGTTAAAAACCTGGAGGTAGGCATCGTAATCGTTTCTTATGGCTCTCATCGTTGCGGGCTCATGCCCTGTATAGCTCTGGGGCACATCGCCAAACACAGAACCAGGGCCTCCTGGACAGAATGTGCATTTTCCGTGGGGGCACCTCCACGGCTTTGTCATTATTGCAATTACCGCCACGCCGGAACCTGTCCTTACAGGCTTTGTCATAAGATACCTTTTTATGAGGGGGAGTGTCTTCTTGTCTCCATGGAGAAGAACCTCTACATCGGTTGGTATCCTCTCAAGGCCGTATTTCCTGCAAAGCTCTTTCTTTTTCCTGTGAAGAGCCTCTTTATCGGGCTTCTCCCTTTTTATAAATTCTATTAACTCAGAGAAGTATTCCATTAGAGGAGACAAATAAGAGTCATTATTAAATATTGTGCTGTTTCAAAGTCATATCCCATAATTTATGCGCTCCATTTAACCTCCACTTTATGCCTTTTGCAGTGAATCATAG
>WALR01000140.1 GCA_015522765.1 Candidatus Woesearchaeota archaeon
AATATAGACTATGCACTCAATCAATAAAATGGTTGTTAAAATCGACAAGGTTGACAGGAAGATACTCTCAGAGCTGGACAAGAACGCCAGACAGCCAGTGTCTGTTATTGCAAAGAAACTGAGAGTCAGCCGCATCGTGATAGAATACAGGATGAAAAAACTCGAACGACAGGGGGTAATAAGGTCATATGTAGGATTCATCGATCCCTGCAAGTTCGGCCTCTCCTCCTGGAAGACCTATGTCAAGTTCCAGAATCTCACCCAGGAGAAAGAAAAGACGCTTGATATCTACCTTAATTCCGTACCGAACTTGTGGTGGGTGATAAAAACAACGGGTGCCTATGACTTAATGTTCTGTGTTCTTGCGAGGAGCCCCTATGAGTATTACCAGACACTCTTTCAGTTTCAGCAGAAGTTTAACGCAATAATATTTGACATTGCAATAACCAACCACATCGACTCTAGGTGGTTCACGAGAAACTACCTCACCGGTTCAAGGGGAGAATTCATCGGGCCGGTGTTCACCAAAAACCCGGTTAACGAGGAGATTAAAGAGCTTGACCGCAAAATCCTGGAGATAGTGGCGTCCAACTGCAGAACTTCCCTTGTTAGTATAGCAAATAAACTCAACACGAGCGCAAGAATCGTCTCCTATCACCTTAGAGAACTCGAAAAGAAGAGAATCATAGTGAACTACCGCCTCAACATGGATGTTCAGAAGATAGGGTATTCTCTGTATAAGGTTTTATTGTCACTGAAAGACTTCAGCAAATCAGACATCAGGGCAATCGAAGAGTTCCTCCTTCACGAGCCAAACGCGGTAGATAAATCAACAGCATATGGTCCCTGGGATATGGAATTCGAGCTTGAGGTAGGCAGCCACTCACAATTCAACGAGATAATGAAGCGTCTTAGAGGGGCCTTCCCACGCATAGTAAAGAAGTTTGAGTATGTACAGGTGTACCAGGAGCTTAGGCATGACAACAACTTCATAGGACGCATGAGCTGATAGGCTGTATTCATGATTAATTAACTTTTTTTACAAAAAAAACATAAAAATAGTTAATTAATGGTTTTCTCTTGTTAATCCAGGGAAAGAATGAAGGACTAAGCCTTCATCCCTGCCTGCTTGCACTCATTAATGAATGTTCCCAGCTTAGAGCTGTCCTTCACCCAGCCCTTAAGCACCTGGCCGTTGTTCAGGCAGACGAGCTGCGGAACCTCTACGCCTATGCTTGAGAGGCAGTTGTCGTAGAGCTTGCCCCCCTTGCCTGTGCTTGTCTCAATCCCGTAGTAGTCGACGCCAAGTTTGTCAAGTGATTTTTTCATCTCAAGGCAGATATAGCAGTTATCGCTGTAATAAAATGCGAACTCCTTCTTAACACCCATCTTCGAGGCGCAATAGGAGTAATAACCCTTAAGCCTTATGTCAATTGCCGCGTGCCTTTTAAGGCCCTCTATGAATGAAGAGAGCATCTCCCCCTCCTTCTGCTGCTTAAGAAAGCCCCTTATCTGCGTCCTTATCTCGTCAAGGGTGACATTCCCCAGCTTATCACTATTATTCGCATAGTACTCCTCGACCTCTGCGTCGCTTACATTTATCCCCTGGCTGAGCTGCGCCGTGAGCTTTGAGAGTATGACCTGCTTCCTTATCATCTCCTTGGCGTCATCGACAGTGAGCCCCCTCTTCGCAAGGACATCCTCAATGGAGGTGTTTGCTGGGATGCTGTAGGCGAGTTTATTGAATGTGTCCTCGACCTCTGCGTCGCTGGCGTTTATACCCCTCTTAGCGGCTTCGTCCAATAAAAGCTTCTCATTTATTATCTGGTCGAGTATTGCCGCATCAGAATAAAACCCCCTTATCTCTGTTGGGAGTATAGATGAGAGCTTGTTAATATCAGCCTGTGTTATTATGTTGTTGTTCACCTTTGCCGCATATGCAGGCTCCTGCGGCTGGCGGCCCCTCAGCAGAAATGCAAGTACTATTATAGCAATGAATGCGATGCCCCAGTAGATATAACTCTTAGTGCTGACATTCTTCTTTTTTTTAGTCCTTCTCTTCCTCTTTATTGTATCCTGTTTTTCCCCTTTTATCTCTATGTAGCCCTTATCTTCAGATTCAGCCATTATAACCCCCCCTAATAGTGTGATGTACAATCAAAGAACCCCTTTTTTCCGCCCCGAGGAGCAGTATCCTACTATAAAACAGAAAGATTATTTAAAGTTTGCGTTTTAATCTTTTCATGGCCGAAAAAGGTGAAGTGAAGAGGATAATGGTGAGGGTTATTCCAAGGTCAAGCAGGGCAGGTGTGGAATCCATGGGGGATGCGCTCCGTGTCCACCTCAAGTCACCCCCTGTTGAAGGGAAGGCCAATAAGGAGCTAATCTCTGTCTTAGCAGAATATTTTAAGGTGAGGAAAAGCGCCCTGTCAATTGTGAAAGGGGCTACCTCCAGGGATAAACTTGTTGAGGTAGATGAAAATGGATGAGCCAAAGGTCCAGCTAGTTAGATACGGCGAGATAGGGCTGAAGCTGGGCAACAGGGCATTCTTCGAGAAAAAGCTCGTCGACAATATAAGAAGATTAATCAGGAGCCTCGGCTGTACTGGCAGTGTGGAACGAATGAGGGGGCGGATTATTGTTAGGGCTTCCTCAGGGCTGCCGCTCTTCAGGGTTACAGGGATTGTCAGCTACAGCGAGGCGGTCGAGGTGGGCGCCTCGTTTGATGTAATTGCAGAGTCCCTTATCCGGATGGCAGAGCAGTTTCCGGGCAGCTTCAGGATAAATGCAAGGAGGATAACAAAGACAATCCCCGAGGACTCAATGACTCTCAACAGGAGGCTCGGCGAGATTATAAGGGTTAAATTCAAACGACCAGTCAATCTGTCGCATCCGGATGTCTCATTCAACATAGAGGTCATTAAGGACAGGGCGTACCTCTTCACCAGCTCAGAGAGGGGGGTCGGCGGACTGCCGGTCGGTGTTGATAAAAAGGTAGCAGTCTTCCTTGACGGCAGAGAAGATGAAAGGGCACCAGCAGAGGAGCTCGCAGCCCTCTCAGCCCTTCTCATGCTTAAGAGGGGCTGCACAGTAGAGCTCTTCTGCCATCCTGAGTGCAGCCTTGAATCAGCCTCAATATTTATGAGAATGGTTCAGCCATTCTTCCCTGAGATGTGGGGGGAAACGCATGAACCGTTAAAAAAGCGGCTTGATGAAATAACAGGTTTCAGGGCAGTTGTTCTTCCCTCCAAAATAAAAGACGCCCTTAAAATAACAGCCGCCAATGGGGTTCCCCTCCTATTTCCACTCGCAGCGTTTGACAGGGAAATGATAAAAGAGGAGCTTGCCCTCTTCCGGATTTTCAAATAGGATTATAAATAATGCTTCCCCCCTTGTTAGGATGATTATTGCAATTGACGGCGGAAAGAGAAGAATATCATTCAGCGGAACAGTAAGGGGGCTCCTTGAACACCTCTCACTCAGCCCATCATCAGTTGTTGTTATGAGAGAAGGGGAGATAGTAACATTGGACGAATCCCTTAACAATGACGACGAGGTTGTCATTATGAGCGTGCTTTCGGGAGGTTAAGATGAGGTGCATCCACTGTTCAGAGAAAGCCGTCTTTGAGACGCCGCCACTCTGCAAGAGCCACTTCTCAGAGTATTTTGAGAGAACAGTGCTGAGGACAATAAATGATTTTAAGCTTATAAGAAAGGGCGAGAATCTTGCGGTAGCATCAAGCGGCGGAAAGGACTCAAATGTGCTCTTATTCGTACTTAAGAAGCTGGGGTTTAAGGTGACGGCCCTTGCAATAAACGAGGGGATTGGGGGGTACAGGAGCCTCCTTTTAGATTCGCTAAGAAAATTCTGCCTGCAACAGGAGATACCCCTGAAGATATACGACTTCAGGGAGGAATACGGGTTTGGCACGGACGATATTGCAGGGCATGGCGGGGTGTGCAGGCGCTGCGGGACGCTAAGGAGGCGTCTTATAAACATAAAGGCGGCGTCATTCGATGTTATTGCGACAGGCCACAACCTCGACGACGAGCTCCAGTCATTGATGATGAACATCGTAAAGAACAACCACGAGGTCGCAGCCAGGATAGGGCCCTCAAGCGGGGTGTTTAACAGCCAAGAGGCAGCGAGATACGGCTTCACGAGGAGGGTTAAGCCCCTCTTCTTCCTCTCAGAGAAGGAGGTTGTTATTTACGCCCTGCTCAACAGGATTCCGATGATTAACGCAAGCTGCCCCTACTCATCATCATCTATGAGGAGGCACCTGAAGATTCCCATAAGCAGGATGGAGGATGAATCGCCAGGGATTAAAAGAAGGATAATAAGGGGATTTATGAAAATCTCAGGGCCTCTAAAGAAGAGCTACGGCTCCTCAAGGCCGAACAGATGCGTGATATGCGGCCAGCCCTCAAAGAGCAGGATATGCTCAGCTTGCAGGATAGCCAGTGAGATAGAAGAAAAACTGGCTAATTCTCATTAAGAACATCAGGGTTAAGCAGGTTGTCAGGCTTCTCACCCGAGAGCGCGGCAATCACATTCTTTGCGGCGAGGACCGCCATCCCGTCCCTCGCCTCCTCTGTGGCGCTTGCAACATGGGGGGTGAGTATCACATTCTTCATCCCCAGTAGTCTCTCATTGACAGCAGGCTCATTCTCATAGACATCAATCCCTGCCGCCCATATCTCATTGTTCTCAAGGGCGTCTGCAAGCGCCTCCTCGTCAACCACAGGGCCTCGGCTGGTGTTAATGAGTATTGCAGTGCTCTTCATCTTCTTGAATTCCTCCCTTGATATGAGGTGCCTTGTCTTCTCGTTGAGGCTCACGAAGAGGCCTATATAATCCGATTCTCTCAGGAGGGTGTCCATATCAACAAACTCCGCGTCGAGCTCATCAGCGTAGTCCTTTTTTGACATGTCATGGTAGATTATCCTCATGCCGAATCCCTTTCTCGCCCTCTCTGCGACGGCGTATCCTATCCTTCCCATCCCTATGATTCCAAGTGTCTTATTGCAAAAGTCCTTTCCGAGGAGGAGCATAGGGCCCCATCCCCTGTACTTCCCCTCCCTTAGAAACCTGTCTGACTCAACAATCCTCCTTGCTGTTGCGAGCATAAGGGCAATGGAGAAGTCAGCGACGCTTGGCGTTAATACCCCGGGGGTGTTCGTCGCCATGACATTGTGCCTTGTGCATGCCTCCAGGTCTATGTTGTCAAATCCGACCGCGTAGTTGGCGGCAATTTTTAATTTAGGGGCGGCGTCGAGAAGCTCATCGTCAACCCTGTCTGTTAGCAGGCTTACAATGGCATCCGCATCCTTCACTCCCTCTATTAATTCTTCCCGTGTGGCAGGCCTGTCCCTGTCGTTAATAACAACATCAAATCTCTCCCTAAGCATCTCTGTGCCCTTTTTGGGTATGGGCCTTGTTATAAAGACTTTCATAGACGCCCCCTCCTAGCAGTGTTTATAATCATCATACTTTGTATTACAATCTTCAGAAAAACAGGGGATTAATTTAAAACAATTATTGAAAAAAATTATTATTGCTCTCCTCTCTGAGAGGTCATCCAAAGAGAAGCTCAGTCAAAGTAAGAGTTTTTTCGGGATTCGTACCTTCCCGCGCAGGTTCAGGAACAGAGGGTGCAGTGTTTTTATATTGAATTTTTATACCTTCCTCACCCCCTTTGTAGGGAACATCCGCTGTACCCATTCCATTATCATAACCAGCCATAAAAACCACCTCTACCCCTATCCTGCTTAAACCATTTTTAACTCTTTCCCAAACTAATTGTCTTAAACAGGGCATCCCCTTTTTGGCAATCTTTTTATAATTCAACACCCCCCTAAGCTGTATGAGATTCTTCAGGAACATTCTGGGATGCTTCGTGTTTGACGAGAACTATACATTAATAGAAAAAGCAGATTGTGAGAGGATAAAGGAGAGCTATCCCGGAATAAAAGAGGTTGAGGGGGAGGAGATTAAGAGGGTTCTGGAAGCACTCTACTCAGCTTCGTTATGGAGGGAGTTCAGGCGGGAGAACCTTAAATACACAGAGAAGCAGATAAGGGATTCATTCAGTCAGGACCAGATAATCATCCAGCTCTCAGGCTCACTTATGGACATTGACAAAATGATAAACATAACATTCAACAGGCTGAGGTCATGGTTCTTCCTTCATCTGCCCGAGGCAGAGACTTCCAGCCCTGAGAGGTATGCCGCCCT